>JAUWQL010000017.1 GCA_030611105.1 Bacteroidales bacterium | reverse complement strand
GGCTCTAGTTTAGAATAACTGTGTTTATTTTATTATATTTACAGAAAAAAGAAATGAAATCATCATCTATTCAAAAATATTTTGTGAGTTTAAATCCAGATGAACAGGATAATTTATTATCAAAACTTCAAAATTTAAAAGACACGTCAAGCTACGGGTTATTGGAAAGGCATGTAAAACAATTAGACAATAAGCAAGGTACATGTCCTCATTGCGGAAGTTTACGATATAAAAAGAATGGTAAAGATAAAAAAATTCAAAAGTATAAATGTGCGAATTGTAATAGGTGTTTTACTGCATACTCTGGAACATGGTTGGCTCATATCCATAAGAAGCATTTATTAATTCCATATTTGAAATTAATGAAGCAGGGACAGAGTCTCGATAAAATAAAGACAGAATTACATATAAATAAAAAAACGGCTTTCGACTGGCGACACAAAATAAATGCGTCTATTGCCGATATTGAGAAAGAGTCCTTTAACGGTATTACGGAAAGCGATGAGACTTTCTTTTTGCACTCAGAAAAGGGTTCGAAAAAAATAGAAAGGAAAGCAAGAAAAAGAGGTAAGTCTGTAAAAAAGAAAGGTATCAGCGATAAACAAGTAGCTGTAATTGTTTCTGCCGACCGAAAAAACACAATAGATATTAATGTTGCTTGTTTAGGTAGAATTACAAAAGATAATATAACTCAGGCTATAGGAAATAAGGTTGAAGACAGAACAGTTTTGTGCACAGACGGTCATGTTAGCTATAAAGGATTTGCATTAGATAATTCGATTGAACATCACGTATTAAGAGCAGACTTAAAGCAATATGTAAAACAAAAGAAATATCATATTCAACATGTAAATTCAATGCATAGCCGTATGAAAAATTGGATTGATAAGCAATTACTTGGGGTTGCATCAAAATATTTACAGAATTATATGAATTGGTTTCATGTAAAAGAAAAATTTACAGAATCTGAATTTATTGAAAGTATTATTGAATTAAGTGTTGCTAATACTAATGCAATAAAGGATTATAGAAGCATTGAAAAAAGGTATGCTAACTTAATGCATTTAGCATAGTTATTTTAAACTAGAGCCCAAAATAATAATAAGTATCATTAATAGAAACAGTTGGTACTTCAAGCCCATAAGGATAAGCTTCGCCGGTAACAACAATTACAGGGTCTTCTAAGGTGGTATTGCTTGTAAAAGATAATGTATCATTATGCGTGCCTTCGCTTTGAGGATAATAATAAATTAAAACTGTATCTTTTTCATTTTCGGGTATTGTTCCTGAATACGTGCTATAATAATGTTCGCCTATACTTGTAATTTCTGTAATAACCAAATCGCCGGTTCCTGTGTTATAAACTTCAACGTAAGCAGAATCTTTAGTCATTGCTTCTCTTAAATTAAATTCGAAAGATGAAACAGGAAGGGCTATTTTGGGTGTAGTTGGAATATCGGCAAACTGCAACCTTATATTAGGGCGATAAGCCAGTGTGCCATCAAGGTCAGATTCAGGAGGATTTTCAGGGTCGGGATTCTCAAAATCATCTGTTATTCTAAGACTTAGCGTATCTGTAGTTGAACTGCAAAAAAACTCATCATCCTTATCGAAGTATTCATCAGTATTTTCATCAAAAGCAATAACTAAATTATTAACATTATTGTAATTAAAAGGTTTTGTTAAAATAATTTCAATCCATTCGTCTTGATCGGTAACAGTCATTTTCCCGTTAAAAACTTCAGTAAGTTCGCTAAAGCCTATCCAACTGTTACGCGTTGTAAATTTTACAGAATCGGTGTGCCCCATGTAAACAACAATATCCTGTTCCCATGCAGAATTACCGTTATAATGATAATATATCTTTTCGATTCTTTTACCCGAAACATTAAGTTCATTTTGTAAAAATAGCGATTGAGTGTAAGTAAAATGATAAAACGGCTCCATTGGTAATCCCAAATCATCATGTGTTTCGGTACCGATTTCAATTAAACTTTTCGAATCTTTGTATTCTTCAGAATTCGTTTGTGCTAAACAAACACCACACGCTAAAATAAATAATAAAATAGTAGTAAAAATCTTTTTCATAGTTCCCTGTTGTTATAAAATATCAGACCTTAAATATAATAAAAAGAGTGAGCTAAATAGCTCACTCTTTTTAAAATTTAAATTTGTTACTGAACAAGAATCCTTTTAATTCCTATTTCATTTTCAACATTTACTTTAAGGAAATAAATTCCTTTGGCAAATTGTGAAATATCAATTTGTTTTTGAAGTATATCTACCTGTTTAAACTCATTGTTATAGATAACCTTACCAAGAATATCAATAATTTCAACACGATAATCCTTTTTGTTTTCATTATTAATATCCAAAGTAAATACTCCATTACAAGGATTAGGATAAACTGTAACTTGAGAACTTAATCCGTATAAATCATCAATACCTGTTGCCAGAGTAAAGTTAATAATATAAGTTAACTCGGTAGTACCATCTTCAGCAGTTACAACCACTGTAGTTACTCCCGGCAATGCACTTGCATCATTAACCACATGATTAGCATTTGCATCAGTTTTGGTAGCAACAACAGTCGGAACAGTTGCTGTTCCATAAGGTAACTCAACATCATAAGTATAAGTACCAGATGCAAAACCTGTAACTGTAGTACCATCAATTGTTAAGTCGCTTAATGTTGCGTCAGTATTTAAAGCAACAGTAAAATTAATAGTATAAGTTAACTCTGTAGTTTCATCCTGAGCAGTTACAACTACTGTAGTTGCTCCAGGTAATGCACTTGCAGCAGTAACCACATAAGAAGCATCTGATGAATCAGTTGGCATAGCATCAACAACAGGAACAGTTGTTGTTCCATAAGGCAACTCAACATTGTAAGTATAAGTACCAGATGCAAAACCGGTAACTGTCACATCATCAATTGTTAAGTTGATTAATGTTGCATCACTACTTGGAATTGTTGTAAATATTACAGCCTGTCCATGTACCGGGTTGCCCCATAAATCTTCAACAGTATCAGGATTAAGCGCTACATAATAATCCTGTCCATATTCAAGATCAGCATCAGGAGTAATTGTAATTACATCTTTAGCAGCATTAATTGCTGCTGTAAAGTCAACATCTTCTCCATACTGGGTATCTTCCTTTAGTTCAACCAAACCTGCAACATCAGCAGCTTCAATTTCAGAACCGTCAGCAAGGTACATGTACTTATTAAATGTTAAAGTAATAGCAACATCAAGAGCCACATCAATTACTGCATCATCAGGACTGAATATAACAGTTGGTGTATCATCTTCTCTAACAATATAAGTATTCGGAGTTGTTGGAACTGATGTAATTGCTGAAACAGAAGTTCCGGCAAAACCGTCAGCAGGATTAGCAGAAACATTTGGAGTTGCAGCTACATCCTGTGCCACTACAAAATATTCAATGGTATCGTTAGCAGCTACAGTTCCTCCGAAAAGTCTGGTGTAATTAATGATAAGTGTGAAAGGAGAATCACCTGTTCCGGTAGCTTCGGCAAATTTCCAGCCTGCTGAAGTATTTTCATTATCGTTAAATACATTAGCATCAGTTAATTTTTTGTAGTAAACCCGTGGTCTGGCAGCTGTCAGGTTAACTCCGCTAGCATCTGTGATAACAACATCACTAAATGTTCTGAAATCTGTTGCAGGATTATTCTCAAGAGCCGTATATGTTATCACCGGAGCAGTAACATCTTTAGCTTCTTCATAAGCTCCTATTGACGGAGTTGTAACATCCCTGGTAACATCAGCATAATCATCTGTTATTCCGGCTATTGGTGTTCCAGCACCAATTACAGGTGAACCTAATCCTGGAATCAAATCCGTAACAGAATTATACACAGGATCATCATTTAATGAATTTACATCCTGAGTAGTCCATGCTTTCCATGTAGTAAGATCAGCATAATCAGTTGAATTGCCATAACCAATATTATTATTATCGTGATTATCTACATAATAAACATTATTGTCGATAGTTGCAAACGGCATAGTTGTACCACAGTAGATAGCATATCCGTATGAATCATAAGAAGAAGCATCTTCTTCACCAATACTTGTTTGTAAAATGTTATTACGTAAATCGATTCCTGTAATACCATCTTCAATAATAATTGATGCAGCATAAGCATTAATATCTTCTAAACCATAACTTGCATCCGGTGTCAGGTATATTGAGTTATAATAAATATCAATACCTGAAGTTGCCGAACCTGTAAGCATAATTCCGGTCGGAGCATCATCACCTGCAATATGGCTTATTAAATTATTTTTAACTAAAACAGCAGGATTGGCTTCGTCAGCTTCAATATACATACCATAAGCGGTATATCCTATTGATCCGCCTGAATAAACAATGTCATGAAGATTATTTTTAGAAATCGTAACATTGTTTGATTTAGCCAGGTAAATACCATAAGCGTCGTTGCCAGTATTAATTATATTAAATATCTCATTACCTGAAATTTCAAGGTTTGTTTGATATTCAACATAAATACCATACTGACTAACTCTTGAATCAATTACATCTGATCCGATTTTATTACCGGTAATTGAATTTCCATCATTATCGGAACTAAAAGTACCGCTTAAATAAATACCGTATTTAGCTTCAGTAATAACATTATCTTGTACAACAATATTACTAATATCGGCACCTGATGCATATATTCCATAAGTTGTAGATGAATTACCACCGGTAGCGATATTACAATTTTTAACTGTTATATCATAAGAAGCTTCTCCTACCTCAATAGTAACTGAAGAAGAACTGTTGGTATTTATAATGGTTAAATTATTGTCTATACCACCATCGAATATAATACCGTCTACTCCCCCGCTTAGTCTGATTAAACTACCATCAAAAGAACCTGAAATATTACGAGCAGTATCAGATTGAATAGTAATTGTAAAATTACCACCTTCTTCGGATAATTTGTTAAGAGCGTGAGTACCATCTTCAGTTAAATCAGAAGTAACATTAACTGTAACATCCTGATTTACTACAAGATTATCAAGAGCTTCGAATAAACCTCCGGCAGCTGTAAGAGAAGTATAAGTTTCGCCGTCTCCTACATTAACTGTACCTGCTATTGCATCAACAATTTTGTAACTATCTGTTACGCCAATAGGAAATGCATTGGCTTGTAAATCAACAGAAGATTGTGCATTTGCAAATGAACCGGAATAAATTCCAACGTTAGGAGTTAATGCTTCATCCTGCGCAACAATAAAATACTGAATTGTATTACCAACATCAGGTGTAGTATGCAATTTAGAATAATCAATTGTAAAATCGAATGGAGATGTTGTTCCGATTGCTTCAACAAATTTCCAACCGTTTGTTCCGTTGGTATTATTATTATACGCATCTGTATCGGTTGATTTTTTGTAATAAGCCCGTGGCTTAGCAGTTGTAGTATTAACACTGCTTGGATCGGTAATTGTAATATCACCTATTGTTCTGCTAGTTAACGAAGCACTATTACCAAAAACAGTATAAGAAATTACAGGAACAACATGGTCGAGAATCATAAAGTCGCCTTCGTCAGCACCAATATCAGGAGCTGTACCACCACCATTTACTTGTCCGGCAAGAGGATAACCTGTTCTTGCATCATCGTCAATATCAGTTGTAATTCCAGTTACTGCAGTACCACCGCTTTCGCATTGAGTAGTGTTAGCATCATTCAAATGAAGGTTATAAGTAGCGGTAGTGCTTACAAACGGAGTATTAGCTTCGGTAATAGATTGTTGTTCAATTGTTACTACTAAAGCTTGATATTCTGCAAGAGTTTGGGCTGAATTAGTTTTGTCATAGAAAATCAAATTATTTGCACCCGGAGTACCTGCATAATATAAGTTATTATTGGTTGTTCCGACAATTTTTGAATAATCTGTATTATCATAAACAAATGCATAAGCAGTTCCGCCGTTTGTAACAACATCTACTTTATTAAAAAATATATTATTTCTTAAGTCGATAATTGGCGAACTTGGGTTATAATCAAAATATAGTGCCGCACTTTTATTGTCTGCATCACCACTAGTATAATCAAGATAAATAGTATTAAAATACATATTTATTTGAGTTCCGGGTTGACCAATAAATATACCGGCAGTAGCAATAGTAAAATCATCAGAATTTTCAGCTTTAATACTGTAAATCATATTGTTATATACATTCGATGTATTAACAGCATAAAAATAAATTCCATAAGCACTATATAATGTAGCGGTATAACTGATATTATAAATTTTATTATTATATATATCAATCACATTATCAGAAGAGTGTGAATATATACCATATATATCATCATTGTCGGTAGTAAGATTATATATTTCGGTATTAAATATTTTCATGCCTGTCTGTTCTGCAATGTAAATACCATACACATCATTACCTGTACCACCAAGATCAGTAATTGTACTTATACCACTACCTGTTGTTCCTATTTCATTACTATCACCGGTATCGGTAAAATAATAACCTGAAAAACAATCCTGAATGGTATTGTTATAGAACTTGTTGTTATTATTATTATCACCATTCATGTATATACCTTTTGACGAGGTATTTGTTTTGGTTAGGTCAACAGTACAATTAGTAATGTTATTATTTGTTGCATCACCTTTAAGCCAGAAACCATATTCAAGACGTTTTGTGTCATCATTGTTTGAAGCCTGGCATTCGATATCAATACCGTTAAAAGTAATATAACTTACAGTTTCAAGAATAATACCTGCATCGGCAGAACCTGTTCCCGTTCCTGTAATCTTAGGATTATTTGTTCCGGGAGTACCATCGTTTTGGAAAACGATTGGATTTGCCGCAGTTCCTGTAACAGTAATAACAGGTACAACTTCATCGAATGTTTCGCCTTGTGCAACATTAAATGTAACACCTCCTGTACCAATACCTAAAACGTTAAGTTCATTAATTGCTTCGGTAAATGTTAAATAATCGCCAGCAGAACCAATTGTTTTAGCACCTGTTAAAGGCAATCTTATTGTTCTTGTTCCGGCAGGAGCAGTAACTGTCGGAGTTTCAACAACAGAATTAACTGTTATATTAACACACCCGGCATCAACAACATTACTTTCTGTTGCAGTAGATTTAACACCATAAGTTAACCAGAAGTAATTTGTACCTGCAACAAGTTCCTGTGATCCGCCAATATCAAAATTATCGGCAACAGGGGCAACAGGAGTCAGGTTAAATGTATCAACATCTGTTGCAAATACATCGCTTGAACCTGTATAATAAATAATTGCATTTTCAATATCGTTAATATCAGTTGTTCCTGTTGCATTAACACTAAAATTAGTAAGGCTTAACGGGTTAGCCGAATTGTTAGTTACAACCTGAATTCCGATAATTTCGTTATTTACATCCCCTGCTAGTATTAAATCAGTATTTTCCTGGGTTACAGTGCTTGAAGCATAAGCCATGTTGTCAGAAGTAATAGCAGAAATTTCAACATTATCAATTGCCCACCACCAATCATAATTTCCTGTAAAAGTCCATTTAATATAAACAGTTGCTTCATTGGCAGCAACAGAGGAAATATCATATTCAATATTTTCTGCCGGATTTGGATAACCCTCACTTGATGTAAACTCGTCAACTTCAGTCCAGTCAGTTCCATTATTACTAACCTCAATTTTTCCGGCGCTTCCGGTGTTATGCCTGTATTGATTTGCAAATTTCAGATTAATTGTAGAATAACCGGAACAATCAATAGCTTTAGTTGTTAAACTTGCATTATGGTCACCGTCACCATGATTATCGCTGTCAAAAATAGCAAAATCACTGTCAAAATCAGCACCGGTAATTGTACGACCTCCCGGATTATTAAATCCCCATAAACAACTAGAAGTGCCATTATCAACATTTGTCCAGTCTGTAGGTAAAACCTGTCCTGTGAAATCTTCAGAGAATAAAACCACCGGAGCACTAGTAACAGTAACCGTACCGGCAGTAACAGCATCTGTTAATGCACCATAACTTGCGGTTAAAGTAAGCGGTCCGCCCGGTTCTGTGAATTGTAAAGTAGCAAAATCGGCAATACCTGCAACTGCTGCAACAGGATTCCCTGTCATGCCAATAAGACCTGAATTTGATAAAGTTACAGTTTCTGTGAAACCAAGGTCGATATTGTCATTTGCATCATAAGCAGTAACAACCGGAGGAGTATCTAAATTAGTATTAATATAAACACTTGTAGAAGGCTCGGTTGTAAATGCAAGTTTTGTGGCAGTTACATCAATTGTCATAACATTGCTTTCAATATCAGCAGCACCAAATGTAGTTGCAAATAACGAACCTGCATAATCGGATGTAAAACCGTGTGCATCATAATCGATAATAAATTGTAAAACATCGCCATCTACAATGCCACTTGTATTCAGGTAAACCGACATTGTAATTTCTTTGCTTGTATTATCAGTAATTACAAGATCGCCGGAATTAATATCTATTACAATTTCAGTATCGGTAATATTAACATTTTGTAAAGTGATATCAGAACCATCAGATAATTTAACGCCCTGGATATGATCTGTCCAGTCGGCTGTATTACCTGCATGAGGCATAATTGTAATTTGCTTAACCTTAGTTGGCAAACCATCACCTGAACCTGCATCGGTAATTTTAAATTTAAAAACATCAACAGCTTCGCCTTCGGTATCGGCTATTGATGAAACACCTCCCGCAGCAACCTGTTCAGTTGGGTCTTCAGCAATTGAAGTTTGGTTATATACAACATAAGGAGTAAAAGTATATGTTAAACCATCAGTAAGGTAAGTTATAGCATCAATATCATCATTTTCCGTTGTAGAGCTTGTTGTTGGAGGATCGGCAGGAGTAACACTAATATAATGCCCACTTCCGCCTGTTTCATCATTTATACCGATTGAAGCAGAAGGCGAAACAGGAGCAATCATTGTACCGTAAACAAACTCGATAACATTTGTTGTTTCATAAAGTTTCACCTGGAAATTCTGCCCTGCAGTACCACTATAGTTCCATTCGGCATTTTTCCACTGAACAGTAAACACCTGGTTTGGAGTTGTACCACTTAATAGATATTGTACATCATCAGTATGTAAGTCGTCCCATAGCGGAGCCAAAAAACATTTATTGGATGAATTGCTTAAATTATTATAATTTGTATTGCTAGATGCATTTGCGCCAACGTCCATCCAGCCATTGGTTGATACTTTAACCTGTGTATATTCAATATTGTTATACTTAAAAGGAATAGTAAAACCAATATCAATAGCAGCTGACAGTGCATCATCGCCTGTGGCACCAGTAGTAGTTCCGGTAATTTCGGAATAGGTTCCTGTACTGGAGTTAAAAGTATAATCAGCTACACTCTGGGCATTCACGCCGAGCGTATAGCTCATTAAAAAAGCAAAAGTAATAAGTATTTTGCTTAAATTAAGTTTAGGTAAAATCTTTTTCATAAATAAAAATTTAGGTTAGTAAAATTTAAAAGCCGAAAAATAATAACTATTTATTATAATATATAAATGAACAAGTACTGATTCCTGAATTCGCACCACCTTTTGCTTATCAGAATATAGCTATATTTCTTATTTATAGCTCTTTAGTGTAGTTTGTGTGCATTTAACATTTATTCGAATGCAGTACATCTAATAAAAGCCCTGCGAGGAGATGTTTAGTGCAACAAAAAATAAGTTGGCAGGATACAGGATGCAGGATGCAGTAAATCAATAAAAAATATTAACCTCAGTTCGATATAAATAACGAAATGTAATTAGTTGGAATTTAGCAATATACGTTGATTGTTTTTAGTGAAATCTTTGAGGCTTTGAGCCTTAGTGGCAAAAAAATTACAAAATATTGCCACCAAGTCACTAAAACACCAAGATACACAAAAAAATATTCATAATCAATTGACATTTAGCTGGTTCTATATCGAACTCAGGTTAATAAATAGAAAAGCCGGTTATTATGAAATATAGATTTTCCGGGATTTTTGATACTGAGAAGGAGTAATAGCTAAAAAATTTTTAAACGCCGAATGGAATGATGATTTGGAATTAAACCCGACTGTAGTTGCAATTCCTTCAACTGACAAATTCTCATACCCTGTATCGAGCAATAATTTTTGTGCTTCTTTTACACGATATTCGTTCACAAGATTATAAAAATTCTTTTTAAGCAGTTCGTTAATTACCTGTGATAAATATTTTTTATTTGTTTCTAATCTAAGGGCTAAGTCATCAATTGTAAGTTTACTATTTAGAAATAATTTTTCTTTTTCCATTAATTCTACAACCCCGGTTATAATTTCTTTCTTTTGTTCATCGGAAAGAGATGATGATATATATTTTTTTACAAAGTCCGGTTCTTTTTCAGATTTATCTGAATTAACGATTTCCTGTGATGGAATAAAATTTAATTCTCTTGTGCCGTGAACAATTTCTCTTGCATAAATATCTGTTTGTTTTATTCCAAAATATCCCAGGAAACCAACATACAGAATTCCTACTATTCCATCAACCAATTCCCACATTTGTTCCCACAGTTCGTAATTTTTAACAAAAAAGATAGTTTCAAGAAGGTCGAAAACTGATAAAGCAATAAAAATAAAAATATAAACTCTCAACCAGTTAAGAGATATTTTTTCTTTGTATGAAAAATATTTTTGTATATTATTCCTGTGCCTTTTAAATAAAATAAACATCATAATAATATAAAAAACCAACTGCAAAAAATACAGGGATTCTGAGATATCCTTTAAAATAAAATTTGCTTTTATAATAAAATCACCTGTGGCAAAATTAAAAAGATAATTATTTACAACGAAATTGAATTTTTCTTCATTAGTAAACAGGAAGCCATAGAAAACAATATTTAAAGCTAAAATTAAAAACGAGGGAATAAAATGTTTAAAATCTTTTTTCGAAAGTTTATAATTTTCAGTAGTTAAGGTTTTAATATATAAATATAATAATGGTATAATTGATAATATCAAAGGCATTACAACATAATACCGGAAATAAACCACAAAATTGTAATAACGCAAATAGTAAAAAACATCAAATAAAAGATGTAAGGAAATAATAGCCATAAATATGCCTAATACCTTATTAGCCTCGGCTTTTACACTTCGGTATGTTAACAATTGGAAAGCAAAAAATATTGCAAGAAAAACAGGAATTATATGTAATATATCCTTAAAAGTAAACATGGACGCAAATTAATAAAAAAAATTACAAACCGTTCATCAATTGCATCTTTATTTATATGTATAAAGGATTTGGAATAATTGAATACCGGAAGTTGCAGAATATAATTGCAGGATGCAAGATGCAGAAGTTAGCAGATAAATTGTTAAATGGTTAACAGGGCAAACGCATGAATACCTTTAATGATATAACCGAGATATATAAGCATTCTCGCTTATTGGTAAAATTTTGAGTTTTAGAGATGTCCCAAATACAAAAAACAGGGATTCAATACATAATATTGAATCTCTGTTTCATAAACGTATAAATAATTCAGGTTAATAAATTATAAGTTTTTTCACAATTCTTTTAATTGAAGAATTTATTCTTACATGGTATATTCCCGGAGAATAATCTGACAGATTAATTACCTGGGAATTATTACTTATGGTTTCGCTATAAATAACCTGTCCGTTTATATTAACTATTTCAACCAAAGTATTTTTATTTTCGTTATTTTGTATTTCAATATTTACAAAATTTCCGGCAGGATTAGGATATATTTTAAAATTTTGACTTTCAATATTATTAAAGCCGGTTATATTATTAAGGTTTATTGTAACAGTAGTTTCGTCGCTTAAATTGCCTACACCGTTATCCTGTACCTTTACAGTTAAATTAAATACAGGTGTTGTTTCATAATCCAGCGCAGTTGAGTCGGCAACTGTTATTATACCGGAGTATGAATCAATTGCAAATGCATCGTTTGTATTTCCGGCAGTAATTGAAAAAGCCAGACCCTGCCAGTTATCAGGGTCACTTGCTGTAACTGTACCAACAACAGTTCCGTTTGCACTAAATTCATCAATCGCAAATGTTTTATCGTCTATTACAGGTGGCTGATTATTATCGTTTAAAATAACACGATTACTCATAACACTGTAATCAGGATTTTCTCCTTCTGTCCAGATAGCATGAAAATAATCGCCTGTTTTTACAGGGATACTTGCAAATTCTGAATCTACTACATCAGTATTACTAATGTTTATTGTATCAGACCAAACCCCATCAACTAAACTTTTATAAACAATATCGTAATAAACCCCATCGGTTTTTTCTTGCCAAACAACATATAAATTATCTTCATAATCAACACTAACTATAGGACGGCTTGAAGCAGTTCCTGTATTGCTTATATTTAAGGAATCGCCCCAAATACCATCAGTATATTTTTTATAAAAAATTTCTCTATTGCCTGTTTGTGAATCTTTCCATACAAGATGAACATTATCTTCGGAATCGACTATAGCACACGGGTCCATTGTTGCAGAACTACCGTTACCTGTAGTATTACTTACATTGGTGTAATTTTCGTCCCAACCAGTACCAACAGTAAATTTCCTGAATAGTACCATTTTATCATTAAAAATATCTTCGCCTGAATCTTTCCAGAATGCATATACGTTATTTTCTGAATCGGTTACCAGTGTGGGATATTCCGAAGCACCAAAAGTTTCACTTATATTTACAGCTTCGTTGTCCCATCCACTACCCTGAGTGTATTTTTTATAAAATATTTCAGAATTTGTATATTCTCCTCCACTTCCTCTTTGCCAAACACAATGTAAATTCTCTTCAGAATCAATTGCAATGTGAGGACGGCTAAATGTTATTTCATCACTATGATAAACAGTATCTGTTTCGCTCCATACACCATTACTATATGTTTTGTGCCCAATATCGTAAGCATTTACTCCTCCACATTTATAAACCAAATGAAGTACGTTTTCAGAATCTATGGCTATGGAAGGATTCCTGGCTATAGAGTCAATCAGCTCCGACTCAGACCAGTTTTCTCCGTTATTTTCTGAAAAAGAATGATGAATACCGTAATAATAATACACAACATGCAATCTGCCATCCAGCCCTGTTGCAATTAACCGGGCATTATTTCGCTCTGTTGCAGTACCTGAAGCATCATTTGTAATTGTAACGTTTTGTGCAAAACTCCCGACATTTATTCCTAATAATAAAACAAGTATTAATGTTATTATTTTAAAAAAATCTAAAATGAGTATTTTTTTATCCATAATTTTTTATCTTATATATTGATTTATCTCAAAAAATGATTTGAGCAAATATATCTTTATTATAATATTATAAAATTATAAATAGTACGAATTCCTGTATTCATACTTTTTTTTTCTAGTTCTATGTTAAATTTAGACAGGTAAATAATTTGCGTTATTTTAATAGAATATCTTTATACTTAAATAAATATCCTGATAACAAAAATGGATGATTACAATCTAACCATCCATATCTTCGTTTAAATAATTATCATTCTATTCTATTTACTTAATACTTTGAACTCTACACGACGATTCTGACTACGTCCTTCTGCTGTATTATTATCTGCAATTGGCTGATTAAAAGAGTAACCTTTATACTCTAAACGACTAGAACCTACTCCTTTACTCACAATGTATTCAACTACACTTTTAGCACGAGATTCGGATAATTTCTGGTTGGCACGATATGATCCTATGTTATCGGTATGACCCGATATTTCCAGTCGGATTGTTGGATTTTCAATTAGCAGATTTGCAAGTCGCTCCAGTTCTGTTGTCGATTCAGGCTTTATAGTTGCTTTATTTGTTTCAAAGAAAATATTATTTAAAACCATCGTTGCTCCCACATCAATCTTATCCAATTGAAAATTTGCCTGAACTTTACTATCAACAACTTGTTTTTGAGACAAGTAAACCATTTCAACAAAGTATAAATAATCCTTAGCAGTTACCTCAACTCCAAAATCCTTTTTCTTTGGGATTTTTATTTTATAAACTCCGGAGGTATCTGTTAATCCGGTTGCAACAACCTGGCTCGCTTCTAAATCAATAAGTTCAATCTTAGCCATTTGTATTGAATCACCCGTTTTAGCATCGGTAACTAATCCAACCATAAATAATGCAGTATCTACCTTTATTTCGCCCGGTTCATGATAAAACATGTTATCAATTGATTTATAATTCCATGCAAGAAAAATATCTTCTATTGATAATTTCAATTCCTTTTCTTCACCCAGGAATATGACTTTATATAAGTCTTTACCTCCGAATCCAATATCACGAACTGATGAATAATATGCATATTTATTAGTTTCATCCATTTTAAAAAAGATATCATCGTTTGGAGTATTAATCGGATAGCCTAAATTTACCGGATTCGACCACATTCCATTTTCATCTCTTTCTATTACAAAAACATCGAATCCTCCCATAGAATTATGTCCCTGAGAACTAAAATATAATTTATCTTCCTTTGGATGCCAATAAACGCCTTCCTCATCGTAAATAGTATTTATTGCTGCACCCATATTTATTGGCTCTGACCACTTTTCTTTATCATCCAGCTTACTATAGAAAATATCCATCCCGCCAATGCTTCCATCCATATTTGAGACAATAAATATTTCATTCCTTTCAGGGTTAAAAGCAATAGTAGTTTCTTTGCTTTTAGATAATAATTTTCCTGATATACTTTTAGGTGATTTCCAAATCCCATTTTTCAATTCGCTAACCATAATATCACCACCATTTTCTTCTCCATTGTATAAATATATTTTATTCGCATCTGGTGATATAGCTAGAAGTGCTACATTATTTTTTGAATCAAGTTTATTCTCAACCATTTTTGCTTTTCTCCAAAGATCTCCTGCTTGCTCAGAAACAAATACATTTTCAAAATATTTATTATCAGCCTCGAGCCTTTTTTCTTTATTTTCAGTTTCGCGTCGTGAAGTAAAATATAGCTTGTCTTGATTTGGGTGCAAGACCGGATTATAATCATCATACTCAGAATTAACCCTATCTCCCAAATTATTAATTATAACCCTTACAGGTTTATTAACAAGGTCCTGTCCGTATTTACATTGCCTAATGTAATTATCAACTCCAACTTCAAATTTTTCCAGCTCTTTAACAGAAAATGAGCTATAATATGCTTTGTAATTCTCAATGGCATTATCGAAATCAAGATTTAGATGATATGCCCGTGCCAACATATAATAGATATCCCCTGTTACATTATTATCTTTTAAGTATGCTTTTTCTAAATACTCAGTTGCATAATAAAACTTATCTGTTACCAGGTAACAAACCCCGATTTTATAATTTAGTTTAGCGCAATCGGAATTGTATTTATTAGCCCTTAAATAATGTTCGAGCGCATTTGGATATGTACCCATTCCTGCAGTAAATAATTTTTCTCCTTCTTTTATTTCTTTCCAGGCATCTGTAAACCCCACCTCTTTTATCTCAATTTGAAAGTCTGCTTTTTTGATTTTTACATTTTCCTGAGCGATGGAAATCTGACCAACTATAAAAAGGATAACAAACGATAATATTGTTGATTTAATTATTTTCATTTCAAATAAAGTTAGGTTATTCACATTCAGTTATATATTTTGCGGCCTCTTCGATTCCAAGTTCTTTTGCCATTTTCCAGTCGGCACAAGCATCCGGGAATTTTCCTAAAAATTCTTGGGCGTATCCCCTATTCATATAAGCTTCACCATATTCAGGATTTAATTTGATGGCCTTGTCCAGGTCTTTTTCAGCACCCAGATAATTTTCCATTTTGATTTTTGTTATTCCTGAATTATTATAGGCAGGAGCGTATTCTTTATTAATTTCAATAACTTTTGTAAAATCATTCAGAGCCAATTGGTAATTACTCATCTGATAATAAGCACTACCCCTATTATTTAATGCCAAATAATATTCAGGATCCATTCGGATTGCTTTTGTATAATCTTCTATTGCCCCCTGAAAATCACCTGTTTTGATTTTACAACTCCCTCTGTTGTCATAAGCAACAATTATAGTTGAATCATATGCTAATGCTTGTTTATAATCATGAATTGCCCCATGGTAATCACCCATCATTCTTTTCGAGCTTGCACGTTCGTTGTAAGCATAAGCAAAATCATATTTTTTATCAATACTTAAGGTAAAATCTATTAATGCACTATTGTAATCAGCAAGCTCAAAATTCATTAATCCACGGTAATAGTAAACCTCAGGTTCTGTGTAGCCTTTTTGAATTGCATGTGTGAAATCTGTCAGTGCATTTTGATGATCCTTCATTAATAGTTTCAAATATGCCCTAATGTAAAATGCCTCACCTAAACCATCATTAATTTCCATAGCCTTAACTATATCATCCATAGCTAAATCATACTCCTGCCTCAATATTTTTATTTTAGCCCGTTCCAAATAAGAATCAGAAAATTCAGGATAAATAAATAATGATTCATCAAATTTGAGGTGGGCTTCTGTATATTCACCTGCTTCAGCAAATCTGACTCCCTCATTATAAAGCAAGTTTGCTTTTTTTCTTAACTCCTTAATTTCTTCTTCAATTGAATTATTTTGAGAAAAAGAGCCAAATGCTAACAAAATTGCTAACAAAGTAATTAAAAGTTGTTTCATTATAGCATATATTGATTTAGTCATATTTTTAATGTTGTACTCACAATCATGTAAAATTGTTTAATTATAAGAAAAGTATTGTAAAAATAAAAATTTAAATCCCTTAATTCTAAATTCTACATAATTAATTTTTTGTAATTGATAAAAGTTTATTTTATTGTATTAAATTAGAAAAATAAAATATATTTTTAAAAATGGAGGATAATAGCAAACTTATTGATCTTTCTTATTTAAACGAAATAAGCGATGGAAGCAACGACCTGATAAATGATTTGGTCGATCTGTTTTTTAAACAAATTCCTGAATATCAAAGTGCTTTAAATAATTTTTATATAAAAAAAGACTGGGATAATTTGAGTAGAATAGCACATAAAGCTAAATCAGCTATTCTTATGGTTGGAATGAAAGATCTGGCTAATGAGCTTAGAAAATTAGAAGAAAATGCAAAAGAGGGGAAAAATATTAATGAATATCAGGAAATAATTGCTAAATTTGTAAGAGAAAGCAATACTGCTGTGAAAGAATTAAAAGAGATAAGGAATAAAATATAATCAAAAATATTAACCTTAAAACCAGAATATATGTTAAAACATGAATCGAACAACGGAATTGAGATACTATCATTTGATAATGTAAGCAAATTAAATATCTTAATTGCTCAGTCTTTAAAAGAAGAGGTTGCTCAATATTTAACAAATGCAAATACCAAGCTTATTCTAAACCTTGAGGGTATTGAATATGTTGACAGTTCTGGTTTTGGTGCTTTGCTTTCTATTTTAAGGAATGCAAAGAATAACGATAGCCAGTTCAAACTTTGCAACATGTCTTCTGAAGTAATGGAGTTAGTAAAGTTACTTCAGTTACATAATGTATTTGATATTTACGATAATATTAACCAATGTATTGAAACATTTGAATAAAATATTTAAACCGGCTTTTGCCGGTTTTTTAATCTACAAATACTAATTTTACTCCTTTCAAATAAGTTAAAATACACTCTGAATGTATGGAATACTTTCAGCTAAAAATGAATATTATAGATGATAAGGATGGCTTTTATACTATCTTAATTATTTATGATAATTCAGAGTGCAAAATTTGTTTTTCGCCCAAAACCAAAGAATTAAAATATTTAGATACCAATAAGTTAACACAATTTATTAAACTAAAAGAATTTCAGTTACGAAAAATATTACACAATAAAAGGACTGAAAGCTATTACAAAGGTTTTCAGCTTAACTTTATTCTCCACGACGGTTTGCCAGATGTTGATTTTTATGATCGAACTAAAATTACAGTGCTGGATAATACCAATAATAAATTCATAGTAAAAAAAACCGATACCAAAACTAACAATATTCCGGAGTTATTCACTGATGGTTCTTTTAATCATGAAAAGGACGTAGGTGGTTTTGCAGTTTTAATTAAAACAATACAAGGTGAATATTTCATAAATCAAATAAGAACCACAAGAAAGGGGAATAATTTAATTGAACTTTTAGCCGTTATTAAAGGTTTAGAATATTTGAAAAACGAAAACAAAATCAGAGTAGTAACTGATAGTCAGTATGTAATAAAAGGTGTTACAGGATGGCTTCCTATATGGAAAATGAATAAATTCTATACAGCCAACGGTACAAAAGCAAAAAATATTACAGAATGGAGAAAAATTGATAAGTTAATTAAAGGTAAGTATCTGGAGTTTGAGTGGGTAAAAGCACATTCTGATCATTTTGAGAACACCATTTGTGATATAAAAGCAAAATCAATATCAAAGAGTTAATATGAAAAAAGTAAATAAAAAACCTACAACCTTAATATATCCTGTTCCTGCAGCTATGGTAAGTTGTGGATCAAACAAAAACGAATATAATATTATTACAATTGCCTGGATCGGTACAATTAATTCGATTCCTCCAATGTGTTATGTTTCAATAAGAAAAGAGCGATACTCTCATGACATTATTAAACGGAATATGGAATTTGTTATTAATTATTCAACAAAAGATTTAGTTAGAGCTGCTGATTTCTGTGGAAGAATCTCAGGAAAAGATTATGACAAGTTTAAAGAAATGAATATCACACCCCGTAAAGGCGAAAAAGTAGATGCTCCTATAATTATTGAATCACCAATAAATATTGAATGTAAAGTTACAGAAATTAAAGAATTAGGATCGCATGACATGTTTCTTGCCGAAGTTGTAAACATTCAGGTATCAGAAAACTATATTGATCAATCGAATGGAACTATTAATATGCAACATAAAGATTTAATGGCATATTCACACGGAAAATATATACAATTAGGAGACATTATTGAACAGGCTGGATTCTCCGATAAAAAATAATCAATAATTCTATTATCTTTGTTTTTCTTGAAAAAACTGAATCCGAAATTAATGAAACTAAAATATATATTAACTCTTTCCTTATTTATTTCCCTTGCTAATACAGGCTATTCTCAAGCGAATCTAAAACAAACCTTAAGAGGTATTGTTATTGATAGAGAAACTCAAATACCTTTATCTGGTGTTAATATTATTTTACCGAATACTGACCCTCAACAAGGAACAATTAGTAATGAAAAAGGTTATTTTAAATTCGAAGAAGTATTAATAGGACGACAAACCATACAAGCAAGTTATATTGGTTACAAAACACAAATAATTGATAATATAGTCATAAGTTCTGCTAAAGAGAAAATTATAAAAATTGAATTAGAAGAATCTGTAACTGAAATTGACGAAGTAGTTATAAAAGCAACGATCCAGAAAGATAAGCCCTTAAATAAAATGGCAACAGTAAGTGCCCGTTCGTTTACAGTTGACGAAACCAATAGATATCCCGGAAGTTATGGCGATCCGGCAAGAATGGCTGCAAATTATGCCGGAGTAATGTCTGTGCGCGATAACAGAAATGATATAATTATTCGGGGTAATTCTTCAACAGGATTATTATGGAGACTCGACGGAATAGAAATTCCTAATCCAAATCACTTTGCAGCATCAGGAACAACCGGGGGACCTATTACCATATTAAATAACAATTTGCTTACTAATTCTGATTTTTTAACCGGAGCTTTCCCCGCTGAATATGGAAACGCTTTAGCTGGAGTATTTGATTTAAAAATGCGCACAGGAAATAATGAAAAAAGAGAATATTGGGCAGAATTTGGCTATAATGGTTTAGAATTTGGGACTGAAGGACCTTTTTCTGAAAATACTAACGCCTCATATTTAATAGCATATAGATACTCGCTTGTAGATATTATAGATTTACTTGGTGCCGAAGTTGAAACCACAAAATACCAAGACTTAACATTTAAACTCAATTTCCCTATGAAAAAAGGGAGAATAAGTTTTGTTGGTATAGGTGGTAAAAGCTATATTGAAATGTTTGATTCTAATGACGATCAAAAAGACTGGACCTTTGAAAGCTGGGGCGAAGATTTAAGTAATGGATCGGATATTGGAACATTAGCACTTTCATATGTTCATTTTTTTGGCACAAAAACAAGATTACAAACTGCCATATCTCTTTATGGTTCAAAGGTAACAACAAAAATTGATACTCTAAGTGTTTGGGATCCTAATCCAAGTAATTGGGCCGGAGAAAAATCATCGGAAGTAAAAACAAGTATCACAACTCATGTAAATACAAAAATCAACAGCAGAAATACATTTAGCTATGGTTTAATAGCAGACAGATACTTCGTAAATTTTGCAGATAGCATGGTTACTAATGGACAGTTTAAGGTCAATACTGATGTTAGTGAAGAGTTTAATTTATTTCAGTTATATACTCAGTTCAAACATAAATTCACCAATAATTTAGAGCTATATTTAGGCTTACATTCTCAGTATCTTGATATGAATAATACCTATTCATTAGAGCCACGAATGGGTTTTAGCTGGAGTTTAAATGAAAAAAACTCATTCAAGATTGGTTATGGATTACACAGCCAAACTCAACTTAGAATTATCTATTATACCCAAACTAAACTTGATAATGGAAATATAGTTTTTACAAATAAGAATCTTGATTTCTCAAAAAGCCATCAAGTTATTTTAGGTTTTGATCATTTATTTAGTGATATACTGCGATTAAAAATTGAAACTTACTACCAAAACTTATACGATGTACCTGTTAAAGAAAGCCTGCCTGAATACTCTATTCTTAATTTTGGGGCCGAATATTTTATTGAACGAATCGATAGTTTAACAAATGATGGTACGGGCGAAAACTATGGTATTGAATTTACCTTAGAAAAATTTTTGTCAAATAATTTTTATTTCTTAATAACTACATCCTTATATGAATCAAATTATAGAGGATACGACGGAATAAAAAGAAACACTGCATTTAATGGTAATTATGCCATAAATGTTTTAGGAGGATATGAAATACCTTTTAAAAAGAATAATACCTTTTTGATTGGATTAAGAACAACATATGCAGGAGGAAGGCCATATGTGCCTTATGATGTTGAAGAAACTATTTCGCAAGGTATTGAAGTACTTGACTGGGATAATGCTTATGAAGTTAGGCAAGAAGATTACTTTCGTATTAATTTAAGACTTGGAATAAAAAAAAATAAACCCAAATTTAATGTTGAGATTGCCATGGACTTGCAATACAGAACGAATTATACAAGCGTTTATGAATATAGAATTGATCCATTAACAGGCGAAATATATCATAATTACGAAATGGCATTATATCCAATGGCAAGCTATCGAATACAATTCTAACCTAAGTTCAGCTTAGAGTTTTGAGTTCAAGTTGTTTTAAGTTTCAGGTTTCATCCCGAAAGCTTTCGGGACAGGTTTCAAATTTCAGTCTACCAAATAAACAATTAAACCATTTATCCAAATAAAGCTTTTTACTTTTAATAAATCTTCCTTATTTTTGAATTTGTAATTTTCATTCTTAAATTGGCATTATCTTTGAAATATCAATTACCTAAAATCTTAAACTCTATACTGTCATGAAAAAAATTATTCTTTTATTATCAATTACTTTTTTTCTAAATAATATAACTATTGCACAAAATTATGTTGCCGCTGTTTTGGACAAAGAATTTTGGGGATATATTAATGAAAATGGAAATTTTATTGTGCCACCTATGTATAACGCTGCAAAAGATTTCTCTTCGGGAATGGGTCTTATTAAAAATCTTAGCGATTGGTACTATATTAATAAAGAAGGTATAATTATTAACAGCACTAGTAATTATATTACACGATATAGCTTTTCTGAAGGATTTGCACGAATAGAGCAAAAAAATCTTTGGGGATATATTAACACATCCGGCAAAATAATTATTCAACCTCAGTTTACAGAAGCAAGTGATTTTAAAAATGGTGTTGCTGCAGTAAGATCTCGCAGTTTATGGGGTTTTATCGATACAAAAGGAAATTATTTTATTGAGCCCCGGTTTAAAGACACTAAAAATTTTGAAAGTGGTGTGGCAAAAGTTAAAAGTGATGCCGGTTGGATTTTTATAAATTTAGAAAAAACCACATTCCCAATGAATGCAGGTCAATATGAAATACAAAAAGATTTTTCAGATGGTATGGCCTATGTAATCAAAAACAAACTGTTCGGATTTATTAATACAAAAGGACAACTGGTTATTCAACCCCAGTTCGAAGATGTTGGAGATTTTAATAATGGATTCGCTCCGGTTCAAGTTGGAAAACTTTGGGGATATGTTAATAAAACAGGTGGGTATCTGGTTAATGCTAAATATGATGTTGCTAAAGAATTTAAAGATGGTATGGCCTTAGTTAAAGATAATGGTGGCTATTTTTATATTAACACATCCGGACAAGAAATTGGGAGAAATGTCGGTTACGAAATAAAATACAGTTTTTCTGATGGATATGCGCGCATTATACAACGTGGCAGATGGGGTTTTATTGATAAATCCGATAAAATAGTAATTTCAGCTCAATACGAAAAAGTAGAAGACTTTAGTAATGGTTTAGCTGCTGTACTTAGTAACGGTAAATGGGGTTATATTAATAAAAATGGAGAATTAGTTATTGATTTTAGATTTAGAAAAGCTTATGGCTTTGTAAAATTATAATATCATTAACCCGTTAGCGACAAGCATAAAAACGACAGTTGCTATGACAAATATTTTTACAAAATTTCTGACTTTTATGTTCTTTTTTAGCATCTTGACAAGTTGCAAGAATTCTAATCCAAAAACAACAGAAAACTATAATCTAATATCATATCTTGACATTAAGGTTGACAGTAAAGGAAACTTACCCAAAGTTCCTTATATTATTGACTTACATAAAAACAAGAAGCATTTAATAGTTATTGGAACATTACACTCACGAGACACAACAAATAATATGTTTGTGGAGATTGGAAAAATATTTGCTGATTTTCAACCAGAAGTTGCAATTAATGAAGGTGGACAAATAACCAAAACCTTTTCCGATAAGAATTCTGCTATAATAAAAAACGGCGAATTTGGACTGTTGAAATTTTTATGTGACAATCAAAATATAAAAATGCTAAATGGAGATATGCCTGACAAAAAAGAGTTCTACGAGTTGGTAAAGTATTATTCAAAAGATGAGGCTCTATTTTTCTTTGCATCCGAAAGATTTGTGTTGCCTTATACTTATTGGGCCGAAAAAGAAAATTTAGATAATTTGTATACAAGCGATTTAATTGAAGGTTACTTAGTTTCAGAGGGCATTAAATTAACTTCTAAAGAAAAACAATTTTCTTATTATAAAGATCTTTACAAGAATTATTTCAAAAAAGAATTTAATATTGACAGTATAAATTCAGATGATTTTTCACCTATTAAAAATAACCATCACTTTTGTGAGGTTGCACGAAAATCAAAAGAACTTAGAGACAAATATTTGATACAACAAATTGAGGAACAATTAAAGTATTACGACAAAGTATTAGTTGTATTTGGTGGTTGGCACATATTGGCTATTGAGCCTGCACTGACACAGATAATTAACAATACGGAATAATGCCAGCCACTAACCATTTTACTAATAAACCAATTAACCAGTTTACCAATAAACATAGTAATGGATTACCAAGTACGAAATATTAGTTATTTATATTACATACATGAAGATACTTTTAATAAATACTCCCCGATCGCCACATAATATGATTCTTGAGTCTGCACCTGCAGAAGCTAAAAAATATATTCACAAGAAGTTAATTGGACCACCTCTTGGTTTACTTACTGTTGCCGAAGCGGTAAAAGATCATGATGTTTTTGTATTCGACACAAAAGGAGAATATGACCTTCACCCGGAAACCACACCTCCATTAAAAGAACTTGTTTTAAAGTTGCTCAACGAGCACAAACCAGATGTTGTGGGAACTACAACAATAGCTTCTGAATTTTATTATGCTATTGAAATTCTTCAGGCCGTTAAAGAATATAATCCGGAGATTTTAACTGTTGTCGGTGGTTTACATGCAACACTCTCTACTAATGATTTTACTGATCCATCTGTCAATTTAATTTTACCGGGGCAATCGGCTCATACCTTTAAGCAAGTTATTACTGCAAAAGAAAAAAATATCCCGTTTGAAAATATTCCCGGAATAATTATTAATAAAAATGGAGTATTAATAAAATCAAAAAACAAAATAATTGATTACAATTCGGCTAAAGAAGACTTCCTGTTCCCAAATCGTAAACACCTTGAAAGATGGAAAGAAACATATAAAGTCGGGAATAATCCTTATCCTTCAACTTATCTTTTTACATCTCTTGGATGCCCTTATAAATGTACATTTTGTGCTATCTGGTGTCAATATGATGGTAAGTATTTAAAACGCGATATTGAAAGTATAATCAGCGAGTTAAAACAAATTGATGATTATCCTATTGTTCGTTTTGCAGATGCTAATACTATAGTTGATCCTAAAATCATAGACAGGCTTTTCGATCGAATTAATCAGGAAGGGATAAAAAAGACCTTTGTAATGGATATCAGAACCGATACGGCCGTTAAATATCCTAAATTAATTGAAAAACTTGCTAAGGGAGGTTTAAAAGTTGTAATATGTGGATTTGAGTCTTTCCGTGAAGAAGAGCTTAAAAAATATAACAAAAGTTCCGGAGCAAAATTGATTCATGAAGCCATTGATATCTTTCATCAAAATGACATTATGTTACGAGGTAATTATGTTATTCCAAACAACTATGATGAATCTGATTTTAATGCATTATCTGATTATACAAATTCGCATAAAGTAACTTATGCCGGTTATACCATTCTCACTCCAATGCCCGGCACTCCGTATTACGAAGAAGTAAAAGATCAAATTATTGATTTTGACCTTTCAAAGTATAACTTTTTTAATAGCGTTTTAAAAACTAAACTCCCACTTGAAAAGTTTTACGAAAACGTTGGGAAATTATGGCTTATTAAAAAGGGAACTGATGTAATATAGTTTTGAGTTCAAAGTTCAAAGTTTTGAGTTTTATCGTTTGAGTTATTGCCTGATGTAGCAATTTCAAAATGATTCTCAAGCCTGTTATTTATAATAATCCTATTTCTACGGCACTCTAATTCTTTAATCTTCTTTTTAAAAAATATTAGGTCTTCTTCATTTTTTAGAATATCAACATATTTTTGAAGTGAAGAATTAACTATTTGATTGAAGCAAAGAGCTAATTCCATTTTTTGTTCTTCATCTAAATCAAATTGATTAATAAAGAATTTTAAATGCATATCAAATTGATTTTGATAAATTCTATCAATTTCTTTTAATCTGGCAAGTTGTATCATAACGTTAACCATATTCAAAAAGGATTCAAGTTATGTTCTAAAAATATCAAAAATTGTGTTTTCATTTTTCTGTCAAAGCTGTCATTTTTATAATAATGCATTTATATGAATTCTTTGATTAAAATATCTGGCAGATTATTCAAAACGGAAAATGAAATAACTTATGTAATAACAAACCATACAGAGTTGCGCCAATAAAAATAAACTCAGATAACTTGAAATAGAAAGATAAAAGGATAACTTTATACTTAGCTTGAATACATAAGAAATTAAGAGAATGCTTGATATAATTGTTATAGTTGTATATATAATTATCCTTTTAGTTGTTTCTATTCTCGCATATTCTAAAAACTATCAAAACATATTTAGTTCAGAGAAAATGATTCCATGGTGGATTCTCGGAATGTCATATTTCATTACCAATAATGATAATTTGAACTCATTACCAAAAATGGGAATTCTACTGGAAAAAGGATATTCGGGACTTTGGATCTATTATACTGCTTTTTTATCAGCAGGAATTGTCCCAATCATCTTTGCTCCAATGTGGGGGAAGCTCAAATTTATGACTGATAATCAGTTTATTCTTTTTCGTTTTTCAGGTAAAAGCGCAAAAATCTTACATGGTTTCAGAGCAATATATGTTGGATATTTAGTGGTTGCTTTAATGTGTTCTATGTATATTATTGCCACGATCAAACTACTTGTTGTCTATTTTCAGATGGATTATAACATTGCATTTGGCATTGTGAGTGTATTGATGATTCTAATTATTTTTAAAAACTCTTTCAGGGTTAAAGTGAAAACAGATTTTATAAACGGATTTATTTTTATTGTGGCATTCATTGTAAGTGCTATTTACATTCTTAAATATGCTGGTGGAGTTGGGTTTGTATATAAAACATTGAATACGGATTTTTACGAGCAGACTCGATTGTTTCCACAAGAAGGATTTACCAATACGATTGAAACCTTGCCAAATATTTTAGTTTTCTTTTTAGTTCAATGGTGGTCAATAAATGTTTTAGATGGTGGTGGACACGAAGCACAACGTTTTATGACTGCCAGAACAAGCTCAAATGCTTTTAAAGTAGCTATATTACCTATAATTTTTATTACTATAGTTTTTGTTTTTAGAAGTATAATTTTTGATTCTGGAATGATATTAAGTAAAACCCAATCTGGTTTAATTCCTATCTCAAATGGAGTGAATGATTACGAAGCATTCTTTGTAAGTTTATTTGCCAATATTTTACCTGCAGGATTGCGTGCTTTGGCATTTATAGCTTTTCTAATAGGATTCATTACTTGTTACGAAGCATTTCTGAATTGGGGAAGCAGTTTTGTGAGCGTTGATTTTATATCTACTTATGTTAAAAAAGATGCAAATGAAAAGCAAAAGATCTATTATTCGTATTTGGTAATGTTTTTAATTACTATAACGGCATTACTAATTGCCTTTTACAACCAGTACATGTTGGGCTTACAAAAATTCATTTTCTCAATGGCTGCAGGAGTTGGGCCTGTTTTTATTTTGCGATGGTTTTGGTGGCGAGTAAATGCATGGAGTCAGTTGTCGGCAATGTTAAGTAGCTTAGTTTATACAGTTACATTTGACCTGATGTATAAATATTCCAATGTTTTCCATAATGGATTTGACAGCTTGCTATCACAATGGAATTTTAGTTATTACCCTCTCAAATTATTAATACTAACTACCTTAGTTACATTAACCTGGTTAACAGCAACTTTTATAACAAAACCTGACAATAAAGAACATTTAAAAAAATATGTAGAAAAGGTAAAACCTTTCGGTTGGTGGCCAAAAGGTTTTGAAACCCAAAAGGGAATTAATTATTCTAAAATTGGTTTACTCTTTATTTATGCCCTGATTTCAATCTTGCCCTTTATATTTGTTTGGATGTTTAAGTTTTATTCTATTGCTATTAGTATTGTTTTGTTTGTTTTGTGGATCTCATGCATTTTTATTATCTTAAGACAAATAAAAAAACAAAACAAACAATGATTGCTTCTTTCTATTAACTTTTATTTATAAATGTCTCCTTTTCTTCACCCAAAATCTTAACAATTTTCAATAAACCTTCTTTAATATTAGCTAAACGAACTTTATAATTTATGTTACGTAAAGCTTCTCCCTTTTTCTCAATCTCTGCAAGCTTCTTAATTGTTCTTATCTTCAAGTAAACTGAAGTTAGCAGGTTAGACTTAAATCCATTGATCTTGTTTTCCTCTGATTTATATTCGATTTTACAGTTAATCAATTTATGTAATATTTGTGTATTGTTATTATCAAAAAAAGTCAATTCAATATAATCTAACTCTAGAGCCTTTATTAGACTTTTTAGATCAGGGTCATTTTTATTTGACTTATCAATTTTAAAACAATCCATTAAATCAAGATTACGCATACATTCCAAATACAATAATCTGTATTGTGTTGTAACACCATCCTTAATATCTTTCCATGATTTAATTCTATCAAATATTCCTAAAACTATATCTGTATTCATTTTTTTATTTTTTTGTGGAATAAACTATTTAATCTTTAATACATCGTACTGGTAATCCTCGATCCTTATACATATTTACGTTATTCTTTATTACTGTTGAATGACTCGAACTTAAAGTACGTGTATATGCAACAGAACTAGCACCACCAGTTGTACTTGACCAAAACTCTGTGTAAGTTCCTATAATCCCGAAAGCACCATTATAATGATCTCGTTGACCTGAAGGTAAAGCATTAAAACCACTACTATTAGTGCCGTTACCGTCATTATCCCAACCATATGCAGCTTTCAATTTGTCACCTTCGTCAGTTCCACGATATCCAAATGCATCTGCTTCACTTGCACTCATCCCTAATTCCATTTCAAGTACTTTCCATTCATTGTCACTTGGTAAATGCCAGCCATCAGGGCATGCTCCTTGAACACCACTTGGATTTGCAGCACTACTAGATGCTCCATCCATGGCTGCTGACCATGTATACAAACTACCATAAACATCTTTGTTAGATACAGAATTATCGTAATAACAGTATGCTTCATCGGTATAAGACAAAGCCTCCCAAGCTGTATTATTTTCTACTAAAGTAATTTCTGTACCATTAGCATAATGTGTGGTTTTTAAGTTTTCTGCCATCCATATTTGATTACCTATTTTTATTGTTTGATATGAGTTGTCATCATAATCAGTAATTGGATTATTTGCTGTAAAAGTCAATTGTTGACCATAAGTAGTTCCAGTTTCGTTAGTTGCATAAGATCTAATATAATATGTTGTCCATTCTGATAAGCCAGTTATACTACTTGTAAAACTTCCTGCACCACTACCATCAGTAGTATGACTGTCTGAAATAGTTGGATTGTTTGTGGTACTCCAACATACACCACGAAAAGTAATGGCAAAACCACCATCGTCAGCAATATTCCCACCACTAGTAGCTGTTGTAGCTGTAATATTACTTATCTCAGTAGTTGTTAAACCATTTGGCAAACCATCGTCTGTTGTAAAACTTTTTACTTCTCCATAAACAGTATAACCGCTACTACCGCTACTATTACTATTTTTAGCATAAGCTCGAACATAATAAGTTGTATTTGCATTTAAGCCAGTTATGTTACTAGCATAATCTCCTGTCCCACTACCATCAGTCGTATGATTTTCAAGAATATTAGGAAAAGTATTATAATCATTCCAACAAATACCACGAGCAATTATTGGGAAACCACCATCTTTTGTTACATTACCACCACTTATAGCACTTTCTATTGTAATATCACTAATATCCAAAGTTATAACTTCAGGAATTCCATCCTTAGTTGTAAAACTTTTTTCATCTCCTAAAAATAATCCAGCCTCATTATTAGCTGCAAACGCACGAACATAATAGGTTGTATTTGGTTTTAGAGTAGTCATATTAACAGTATAGCTTCCTGTTCCTTCTCCATTTTGACTAGCTTGTGTGTCAGCATCATCAAAAGTTGAGATAGGAGTAGTATTCCAACAAACTCCTCTCCAAGTTATGGTATAACCTCCATCATCTGTTATTATACCACCGCTTGTGGCGCTTTCTGCAGTTACATTGGTTATATCCATAGTTGTAAATGTTGGAACTCCATCATTTGTAGTGAAACTTTGCCGATTTCCATAAACTGTTCCAATGCTATTTGTAGCATAAGCACGAACATAATATTTGGTATTAATACTTAGGTCTCTAATAGTATCAGAAAAAAGACCTACTCCAGAACCAATTTGAAATTTAACACCATTATTTTCAGGGATTGTGTCTGTTCCATAATAAACACCTCTTTCTGAAACATCAGAATAACCATCATCTAATATATTACCTCCAACAATGGCTGTTCTAGCTATTAATGTAGAAATTGTTGTTGTTGAGATAGTAGGTGTAGTTTGGACTTTTATGTAATCAGTTTTTGTTTCTGTATCTGAATTAAAATCATTACTAACCTCAAGTGATACATTATATATACCTGCACTTAAATAAACATATTTAGGATTTTGTTCTATACTATTCTCATCATCACCAAAATTCCATGTCCAACTTGAAGGAATTCCTATAGTTTGGTCTGTAAAATTTAATGTATCACCAAGAATAATTATTAACTTGTTTGCTACAAAATCAGCTTTAAGCTGGCTATCAATTATACTAACAGATATTGAAGATTCAGCCTTTGCATTTTTTTCATCAATAGCTTCCGCTTTGATACTATGATTACCCACAGAAGCATTGCTTGTATTCCATTCGTAGGTATAAGGTTCAGAATTAGAAGTTCCGACTTTTACATCGTCAATATAAAATATAATTTCTATTAAGTCTCCATCTATATCATCTGCCTGAGCTGTTATAGTAATAATTTCTCCTTTCATCATTTCAGCATTTTGTAATGGAAAAGTAATTGAACAGGTTGGAATATTATTTTCTTCTTCAATTACCTCATCTTCTTCACAACTATAAAATAATGTCAAGAAAATACCTACAATTAATGTAAGTGAAAATAAGATTGTATATTTTTTCATATTAATTTAATATAGAGTTTATATTCAACCAAATTTACTTGATTACACTATACTTTGTTACTGTCAAACTTGTCAATTTATAATTTAATGCTTTTTGATCAGGCTTGATTTAACTTTTTCGGTAGTTTTTATTATCTTTAAAATGAAATTTATTACTTCAGATAAAATGGAGATATCTTATTACTAACTAAAAATTCAAGAAAATGATTACTGAATTCATTATGGAATTTCCAATCGGATTGTTTGGAATTTTCATGTCACTTACACTATTAGGATACTTTAGATCAGCTGTTGAAAATGTAAAACCTGATTTCATTTTAAACCAAAAGAAAATCCAAGACGAATGGTTGCAACGCAGCTCGTTTACTTCTTTGTTTTTGCCTGTTATGGCCTTAACTATTTTTATATTTAATATCGTAGCCTGGGCAGTGTATGGTTTAATTTCCATTGCCGAATTTCTAGCATTTATTTTAAAAGCTATTTGGTGGATTATCTTATGGATTTGGAACGAATTAATACACCCAGTAGTATTTTTTGTTGTAAAACTTTTATGGCATTATCTTATTATATGGAGTTGGCGGTTTTTTAAAATTAGTTTTACAAGAATCCCGGAAGCATTTCATAAAAGCACACTAAAAAAAGGTTTTATTTCTGTGCTTTTTTTATCATTTGTATTCTTTTTCTTTTTTTACTTGAGTAACATTCTTCAACAACAATGGATACTTGTTTTTATGATCCTTGCTTTCTTATTTGCAGCATCATATTTTTCTGGCTACACACTTTACGACGATGAAAATCGATCATTTAAAGAATACTGGAATAGTGATATGATGTATAAACTTGGAGTTATGATTGCTATATGTGTTTCAGCAATTTCCATTATATTAATGTTAAACTTCTTTTATGGATCAGCACTGCAAATGCCAGTGTTCGGAATCTCTTTCCCTGCAATGCAAATATTAATCATAATATTAATTGTTGCATTTATATCGACACTAGTTTCAAATACAATTTTACCTGCCTATATAGCTTCAACCGATGGTATATTTGATACCAAAGAATTTTTAACAAATATGGTAAAAAGATTGCCAAGATTAGTTGGTTCTATTCCATATGTTTTATTTGCCGGAGCCATTGTATCTATAGCTACAGTTTTACTAGGAGGTTTTTTATGGTGGTCAACTAATACCATTAAAACAAACTTTTGTGAAAATGCCATTCAAAAGGTAAATACTCGATTAAATGAAGCTAACGATAAATACTATTCTATTTATGATAACATAGATACAGAAAATTTATCAACAGAATACTCTAAAAAAACATTCAAAAAAATCGCACGACTTGAATCAAGATTGTTTTCATTAGATTTATTAAGAGAAGACTGGACAGCAATATTTACTGATTTACCAGATGGCATAAGAAATATAAATCGAGCAGAAAAAGAATTTGAGAATTTAACCAAAGATTATTCCCAAAGAGAAACATCTATAACTAGTGAAATAGAAGAAAGTGAGAAAAGAATTGATGAGTTAATTAAAACCAAAAATGAAAATCCTGAAGATGAAAGTATTGAACAAAGTATTTTAGGTGAAAAAGAATATTTAGGTACATTAAAAAATGAACTTATAATACATCAAGAACAAACGAAATTATTCAAAAAGCTGTCAGAAGCAAGAACTAAATCTATAAAAAGAAATAATATTTTATGGATAATTGGTACTTTCTTAGGCTTATTTGGATGGATATTATTAACAGCAATAATTTTAACTCCTTACTGGATATACAGGACTAAAGTGTATTTTGATTTGTATAGCTATTATGAAGATGGTAAATCATACTTTATCGAACAAGTCGATTTTTATAAGAATAGAAACGAAAATCAACCCTTATTGGGATTATTCGTAGCAATTATAATTAGTGTAGTAATAATTATATTAACTACTTTGGTTCTTTAGTTTTTAAATCAATATTATGAATGATATTACCCAAAGGCTATAACAATGTTTTTGGGTAATACTATATTTGATCATTATAACTGAAATGGATAAATTACTAAGGGAAATACTTCTTAAGGAGTATATAAAACCTATAAATTCGGCAAAAGATTGCGACTTGCTATCAAAAGAAATTTACATTAAAACCAAACGTAAAATAAGTTCTACAACCTTAAGGCGTTTTTTTGATTTACTGCCAAGCAAATCGAATCTTTCAACATACAATTTAGATACCTTAGCCATTTTTTGTGACACAAAGGATTACCAAACATTTACTAAAGAAAATATAAAAGACTCTTCTATTAAGTCAATTTCGGATAATGAAGAAATAAACAATTTAAGAAAACTAACACAATTCACATTAAACAGCATATCAAAAAAAACACTTGGAAATTTTGAAAATACTATTCCAAGAGAAGAGTTTAATAAAGAATTAAACAAGTTCTTACAATCTAAGTTTTCAATTTACACTGTTATAGCACCTGGTGGATATGGTAAGTCTATTGCTTTAGCTCATTGGGTAAGTTCATTAAACTCCAAAAATCATGAAATTCTATTTTGCTCTGCATCTATTTTTTATCAGCTTATATCATTACAAAACAATCTAAAGAATCAAATCAATATTCGAATTAATGACCCAAATAATTATTTTGAGCAATTTAAAAATAATAATAAGCAATGTATCTTGGTAATTGATTCTTTGGATGAATTGAGTTCAAATACAAAAAAAATCGATGAACTTTTAACTTATATTATTGAATTAGAACAATATTATCATAATAAAATATCACTTAAGATTGTTTTTAGCATTAGAGAATCTTTTTGGAAAAACATAGTTAAACAAGATGTTATAAAATTGCTTAATGCAAAAAAACTGTATCATGTCTTTAATAACATTGAATCAGAAGTTAATGAATTCTCAACATTTTCTGTATCTGAAATAAAGAAACTAATTAATATAAATTGTCAAAAGTATAAACAATCATTTCAATATAATGCAATTCCTTTCATATTGCAAGATTTAATTCGTATACCTATTAACTTATACTTTCTTTTTGAATTATTAAAAAAAGAAAAGAAAATTGAAATTATCAGTTCAAATAGTCTAAACAGAAAGTATTTAAAAGAATTCGTTTTCGATTCAAAATATTCAGAATATAAAGAAGATATTATATGGAAAATTATTGATTTAGTTGAAAAAGAAGATTTTCTGATTAATAAAAACTTATTGAAAAAACACTTCCCGATTCATCTTAAAAGAGAAACTGAATTTTATAATGCTTATAAAGAGCTAATCACAACTGGAATAATTCATGAAGAAAGAGTAGAAAATAAATATGGAATTTTTACTACATTAATTGGGTTTAAACATCAAAATTTTTATTACTATTTATCTTCTTTAAATCAAATTAAAAAAAATGATGAATTAAATTATTCGTTATTTGAAAGAGTTTGTAATTCTGATAAAAACGAAGAATGGAAAAATAATGTTGTTTCAGTTTTATACGAAATTGCATACGAAGATGAAGATTATAATACATTGGAAAAGTTTTGTGATTTACCTGCAGAGATTATATCATCATTAGATGTTCGCTTTTCCGTTGGAAATTCTTTTAGAATAAATAATTCCATTCGAAATAAATTAATTCAAAAATATGCAACTTGTTCTGCTGGACAAGTATTCTTTTTTGAGCAATTTGTTGATACAAATTTTATTATAAACAATTATGATTTTAGAATTAATGAATATCTAAAACATAAAAAAACAAAAGAAGCTCAATTGTTTGGAAACTCAATATTATTTCTTTCAGGTTTTTTAAAAATGAACTCTATAATTTGTGTAAAACAGTTTGAAATAATTAATAAAATTAAGCCAGATTCAACAATACATCCATGGCCAATAGGTAGAAAAACAGCTTACCAGATACTTTATCATTATTTTGTTGAAAATAAACCTATAAGCAACTTATTAGAGTATATTCATAATTATCAATCTATTGCTTATGAATATCCAAATTATTTAAACAATGGCGTTGTGGAATTTGAACTTTCAATTTTTATTTCATTATTATTAACTAAAGAATATAAAATTATTATTCAGTTATATAACAAAATCATCAACATATATAATATTGAGATTTCTACTAATTTCAGCTATAATAATCAACAAAATCAAAATGTTTTACCATTTTTATTTTCGGAATTTGCAAAATTCAAATTAGGTCAAAAAGTTGCAGATAATTATATCAATATACTTGAAAAAACAATAGATAATTTTCCGTCAACTTTCGATGATTTTCAATATAAAATAATTCTTAAATATTTTCTTTCTGATTTTTATAAAGACAGTGACATAAAAAAAGCCAAAGAATATTTTGAATTAGCATTAAAACTCAGCCAATTTGCACAATATGATTTCTACACTGCATTTTTATTGATAAATAATCCAACAAAAGATTCTGAATTAATTCGTGAGGCAGAAGAAATGTTAAAAAAATCAGGATTTAGTTTATTATAAACCAAATAATTGAACCAAATAGCATTAATAATTTCCTTTTATGACTCATTTTTAAATTTTCAAAATATCCATATCCTATAAACCACAGAATTTAAGCCCCTATGATTGCAAAGTACTAAACAAAGAAGAACACTAAATTTGTTTAAACTTTAAAAACATAACATCATGAGAACTTTAGATTTTACAAATGAACCTATTTGAGAAGCGTAGCACATATACTTAAATCAAGTATTATCAAATTTCAAGTTACGTTTGTCATTTCAATTTAAAGTTATTTACTAATTAACGCATTAACTGCCAACTGCATCCTTTATCTTGTATCTTGCATCCTGTATCCTGTAAAATTTATAATTATTTTATTATCTCTTTTTTTTTACTAAATTAGCCTATCATTAAAAACAGGAGGTATATATTATGAAACGTAAACATGTTATTACCTGGATTTTATCATTATTTGTTTTCCTGCTATTCTCTGTTAGTGCTTTTGCTAATAAAACATCGGTAAAAGTAATTGCCCCTGAAAAAGCTGAAAAAGGAACAGAAATTACTATTAAGATTGAAGTTACCCATATGGGTAACACCAAAGGACATTATACCGATTGGGTTTTGGTAAAAGTAAATGGTGAAGAATATAAAAAATGGGAGTATTCGAAAGAAAATTTACCTGAAACTCAAAACTTTACTTTAGAGTTTAAAATTAAAGCAGAATCAAACCTCGAAATTATTGTAGAAGGAAACTGTAACAAACATGGTTCAAAAGGTGAAGATAAAGTAACCGTAGTTGTAGAATAATAAGAAAACTATGATCTTCGGAATTAATATAATTTTATGGTTCGGAATAATTAATCTTATACTTATATTATTCCAGCTCTTAAGTGGTTTGCGTATAATTAAAGTGAAATATAAAATACACAAGTCGCTTGGGATAGTATTATTCTTCACTGCTTTTATACATGGAATTTATGCATTAGTAATTAACTATATTTAAAATTAAAATCAATTATTAAAACTAAAAACTATGAAAATTTTAAAAACTGTTGTATCTGCACTTTTAGTATTAAGTGTAACTGCAATTCAAGCACAAAAAATTAAAGTAACTAATGGTGATTTAAGCTTCCTGAAAGGACAATCAGAAGTATTATTAGAATATGACTATAGTGAAATGGCTGTAGGGAAATTTGATAAGGAAGAAGATTATGTTAATAAAAAAGTAGCTGAATATAATGAAGCTGAAGCAGGAAGAGGTGATACATGGAAAGGTAACTGGGAGAGCGATAGAGAAGGTAGATATCATCCAAAATTTGAAGAGCTTTTAAATAATTATACTGCAAAAGCGAATTGTAATTTTGACCAGACAAATATTAAGGCAAAATACACTTTAATTTTAAAAACGACTTTTACTGAGCCTGGGTTTAACATTGGTATTGTGAAAAAAGACGCAATGATTCATGTTGAAGTAAAATTTGTTGAAACAGCTAATAACGATAATGTTCTTGCTGTTATTACAATGACAAATGTTCCCGGTCGTGGTATGGGTAATGATTACGATGCCGGTTATAGAATTCAGGAATCGTATGCAAAATGTGGAAAATCTCTGGGAGCATTCTTAGTAAAAAAAGCTTTTAAATAATTTACATTTTTGATAAAATCAAAAGGAATCTCATTGAGATTCCTTTTTTTATATTTTATAAATTGATTTCATTTTATAATCACCTTCAATGAATCTGGATATTTTCTTTAAATCTTTCCCTGCACCACATTCATAAATTTCATTTACATTATTTTCAATCAGTTTTTGCATTGTTTTATACCAGTTAATTTTTCTGGTTAAATTAAAAATGAGTTCCTTTTTTACATCAGAAACTTGAGTAAATATTCGTTGGTTGTAAGTAGAAACAACAGGAATAACTGCTTCTTTTATTGAAAAGGAATTCACCAAATTTTCAAATCGATCTGAATATTTTAAAAGATATTTGGAATGATAAGGAGTATCTACGGTAAGTTCTGCAGCAGAAAAGGCTCCCTCTTCTTTTGCCTTTGCAAGTACTAAAAGAACATCATCTTTTTTCCCGGCAATAACAAGCGAATGTTCATTGTTAATATTAATTATTTCTAAATCAGGAGCACTATCTTGAATCAAATTTCCCACATCTTTTGTAGATAATCCAATTATTGCACCCATCCCATAAATCCTCGTTCCGGTTAAATTGTTTACTAAGTTATAAGCACTAAATATTAGTTTTGCACCATCTTCAATAGTAATAGATTTTGCAGCATATAAAGATGCATATATTCCCATACTATAACCTGCTATTAAATCAGGAATAATACCCTTCTTTTGTAGAATATCACTAAACGCACAACTTAATAAATAAGCTAAAAGCTGAGAATTTAATTCATCGGTTTTATATACATCAGTATTATATGAAAACTCAGGTAAGTCAATATTCAAAGCAACAGAAGCTTTATGCAGATAATCATTAAAATCAGTAGAGTTTTTATCCAGAAATTCTATTTCGTTTCGGGTAAATTCAGTAATAAATGCTGGAAAAATAAACGCTGTTTTATTAATCATTTATAATTATTTTAGGCTCTAGTTTAATTTAGCGTTGTTATGTTTTATATTTCTGGACTAAAGTCCTTATCTTTAACTTGCTAACTAACCCCAGCTTTAAAGCTGGGGTTATGGATATACTATGCAAACAGGGCTTCAGCCCTTCATTTTTAAACTCTAAATTAAACTACAACCTTATTTTATCAATAAAACTTTAAAAACTGCATATTGCTCATTTATTTGCGAACTAGCTACAATATCAGTAATTTTTAGTTGTCTGAAAATATTATTGATTTTATTTGATTTTAGAATTTCAAAATCATCTTCGTTTGTAAAAATAATTTCAATATCCTTAAAATCTATATCATTATTGTTTAGTGCTTTATAAAAAGCCTCTTTAAAACAAAAGCCTTTTAAAAAGGCTTCTTTTCCGAAAACTGAGAAATTTTCAATTTCTTTTGATGTAAAAAGATCATAAACTAAATCCGATAATCTTCCCTTCTCAAAATAGTGCTTATCGAAACGATCAATTTCTTCAATATCGATACCACAACCAAAGATCATAGTTTTGAGTTTTGAGTTTAAAGTTTCAAATTTCAGCTTACTATTTTACCAATAAACCAATAAACAGTATCCTGCATCCTATTACTCTATTTCAAGAATATTATTCTCATGCTCAATAATAAGAAGTTGCATATCAATTAATTCACCAATAGTCTGAACAGGATTCTTTACAGCATATTTACCAATGGTTTTTAACTCGATATTTAAATTATACTTCTTCTTAAATATTTCTATTAACTCTAAAAACATTAACGAATCACCATCTAAATCACTAATAATATTTGAATCTTCGGATATTTCATCAATTTCCATTTCGCATTCTTCAGCAAAAAAATCAAACACTACTTCTTTTACTTCATCTTTGGTTTTATCAGTAATTTGGGCCATTATTTTATATTTATTCTGTTATTAAATTATCAACTTCTTCTTTTGTTAATTCTTGCCATTGAGGATTTTCAAATTTATCATCTTCAATATCAAAATCTACTTTAAAAAACGATTCCTGATTAAATGACAGCTTCGTTTTCTTGTCAGGAGTATGTTCAATAAAAATTAGCTGGTTATAGTCAATTTCATATTTATCACAAAGTTCTTTTGCAAGTTTTGTATTCCATTCTGTAATTGATGTTCCCGGATTTTCATCAAACAAATCAGTTGCAATAATAATTGCATTATCTTTTTTCTTTATAATTTTCAATCCACAAATTGAAGGAACATCCCATAATCCGTTAAAATGATAAATTTGATCCTGGTAATTACTTACGTTTGTTTCCATTATATAAATAACTATTAAGCAATTTTATTTTTAACATTTCGTCCAAAACTTGTTTTTGATAAGTCTTGTCTGCGTTTTCTGAATGTACCATCTTCAATCTCGCGAGAAACTACTTTTTTCAGAAGTTTAAACATTTTTTCTTCTTGTGTTTCGTCTTTATAAAAAGTATCCCAGGCATACTGATACAACTCTTGTAATCTTTCAGCACTCATATGTTTTGGATGATATACAACCTGACCGGCATTATAATCGTCCCAGTTATAATTAAATATCCTGTTCTGTTTACGTAAATCTGTCCATGCTTTTGTATGTGGGAATGGTGCTAAAACAGTAAATTCTGCTAAATCAAGATCAATCTCTAATAAGAAATCAATTAGTCGCTTTATATCATCTTCGGTCTGATTATCGAGGCCTAATAAAATTGTTCCCTCAACACCAATACCATAATCATGATATTGTTTTACTCTCCTTTTAATATAATCAGAAGTATCAAATACTGCCTGATATACATACCATGCACCAGCCTGTGCAGCTAAATCAAGAACCTCGGGTTTATCCTCAATAGTATGGCTACACCATTTTTTCTTTAACGGGATCATTGCTTTGAATAAATCCTTTTCCCACTGAGTATCCTGAGCCAGAGAATTATCAACAATAAAAAGTCTGTTGTTATCTATTGTTTCTAATTCTTCAATCGATTTATCAATTGGTCTTGGACGAAATTTTCTTCCACCCAGATAAGAAACCGCACAAGGATAGCAGTTGAATTTACATCCACGTGAAGCATGAAACAAATCAAGCATTTGTACTCCTTTGTGGTAATATAAATCTCTTTTATACAGTTCGCGACGCGCCGGGCCAACAATCTCAATCGGAGGCAAATCGTTCATGTGATTATACACCTTTTTTAATTCACCATTTCTAAAATCATTAAAAACCTGCTCCATGTGTCCTTCAGCCTCTCCAAGAAAAACAGCATCAGCATGTTCCATAGTTTCTTCGGCATGTAACATAGTTGAAATACCACCAAACATTACTTTTTTCCCACGTTTTCTGTACTCATCAGCTATTGCCCAGCCTCTCTTTATCTGGGTTGTCAGCAACATTGATATACCAACAAAATCAACATCATTGTCAAAACGCATTTCTTCCAGATTTTCATCGATAAATTCAACTTCTACATAATCGGGTATTGTTGCTGCAAAAACCATTGCACCATGTGGTGGCAGGTTAAAAGTTGTTTGCCCTTCAAGCTTTCTCCACTTTGGAAATATTAATTGAAATTTCATATTTTTTCTTGTTTTCTACTTATTCGAACGGATAAAAATATCAAAAAAAAAAACTAATCCAAACTATAATCTTTCTCTGTCATCCATGATTTCAGAATGTTATTGATTTCCAGCTTGTCGCCTTCCGGCATTGTGTATTTGTTTTTCTGGTATCCTTTTACAGAAATTAAAAAATCGTTAATTTGTTTGTCAAATTCTTCTGAAAATTGAACATTAAAATGATTGTAAATTGATCTAATTTCCTTTGTCGGATTTTTTTCTAAATCCTCAAATTTAATCTCACAATATCTGTCTTCAGGTAATCCTTTTAAATCAACATCAATTTTTTTCAACATTCTTAGTAACAAATCGCTTGTGTCTTTTATATTCGGTTTTATCCATTTTCTGTTCATTGCATTCTGGGTGCCTACAATATCCCACATTCGTATAGTTGAAGGAACAACCCTGTGCGGA
>JAUWQL010000108.1 GCA_030611105.1 Bacteroidales bacterium | reverse complement strand
TTTTGTCCACTTGAGAACATTGTGTTAAAAACAGCCTCCTTTTTGTCTATTATACCCAAACTAAACAAAAAGTACCTGAGAAAAAATATGGAAAATGCAGCCGAATTGGAATCACAACTTGTTGAATCCATAAATGCATCTTCCACAATAAAAAGATTTGGATTAGAAAAATTTTCTAATTTTAAAACCGAAACTCGATTTATAAAACTTTTAGGTTCAACATATCATTCAGTAAAAAATTCCATTTTCTCAAGTAGTTCTACCGGTTTTATTGCCGGGGCTATTACTATCGCTGTATTGTGGGTTGGTTCACAAAATGTTGTAAATCAGGAAATGACTCCCGATGAATTAATGTCGTTTTACGCCTTAATAGCTTATTTATTAAGTCCGCTTGCAAGCCTGATTGATATGAACAAAGTTGTTCAGGATGCCTTAATTGCAGCCGACCGTTTATTCCAGATTATGGATTTGGAAATGGAAGAAACAGAAAAAGAAAAAATTGTTTTAACAAAAGATATGCTTGGAGATATTTATTTTAAGAATGTTTCATTCAGATATGGTTCAAGAGTAACTGTTTTTGAAAATTTTGATTTAACAATTCAAAAAAACAAAATGACAGCAATTGTTGGAGAAAGTGGTTCAGGGAAAACTACTTTGATTTCATTGTTACAAAACATTTATCCATTACAATCAGGAAATATTGAATTCGGGAAATATAATCTCAATTATATAAGCAACCAAAGTTTAAGAGAAATAGTAAGTGTTGTTCCTCAAAAAATTGACTTATTTGCAGGAAGTATTCTTGAAAATATTGCAATTGGGGATATGGAACCGGATATGAAGAAAATTGTGGATATATGTCAGTCACTTGGGATTATTAAATTTATTGAAAAACTGCCCGGTGGTTTTCAAACTTATGTTGGAGAAAATGGAGTTTCACTTTCGGGTGGTGAAAAACAAAGAATTGCAATTGCAAGGGCAATTTATAAAAATCCTGAAATACTAATCCTTGATGAAGCCACATCATCTTTAGATTCTGCATCGGAACAATATGTACAGCAGGCAATTCAATATTTAAAGGAACAAAATAAAACTATAATAGTCATAGCACACAGGTTAAGCACTGTCATGAATGCTGATGAAATAATTGTTATAAACGAAGGTAAAGTTATTGAAACAGGTTCACATCAGGATTTAATCAATAAAAAAGAACATTATTATAATCTTTGGAAACAACAATTTCCAATTTTAGAAAATATTTTATAATTACTTAACCTGATTATAAAAAATACCTATTTTATCTTATAATTTCTTATTTTTGGTAATATAATCATAATACCAAAAAATCATAACTTATGAGAAAACAAATAGTCGCAGGAAACTGGAAAATGAATAAAACATTTTCAGAAGGTATTGATTTAATAAATCAAATTATCGAAAAATCAAGTTCTGTAAAAGATGTTCAATTAATAGTAGCTCCACCATCTATATTAACTAACGAAGCTGCAAAATATCTTGAAAATAAAAATATTGGATTAGCAGGACAGAATTGTGCAAATCATTCTCAGGGTGCTTATACCGGCGAAGTATCTGCCGCCATGTTAAAATCGGCAGGAGCCAATTATGTTATCCTTGGGCATTCAGAACGTCGCGCTTTTTATCATGAAACAGATGAAAAAATAAGAGAAAAAATAAAACTTTGCCTGGAGAATAATTTAAGACCGATTGTATGCTGCGGCGAAGTTTTAAAAGAAAGAGAAAATAATGAACACTTCGAAATTGTTGCTAAACAGATCAAAGGAATGTTTGAAGGCATTTCTGCTGAAGAGTTTAAAAACGTCATTATAGCCTACGAACCTGTGTGGGCAATTGGAACCGGAAAAACCGCTACTCCGGAACAGGCCCAGGAAATACACCAGTTCATTCGTGAAACAATTAAAAATTCTTATGGTTCTGAAATTGCAAACAATTTATCTATTCTGTACGGAGGAAGTTGTAAACCCTCAAATGCAAAAGAATTATTTACTAAACCGGATGTTGATGGCGGACTAATTGGTGGTGCATCACTAAATGCAGATGACTTTATTGCAATAGCAAACTCTTTTTAACGAACTAATTTATGGATTACATCGAATTACGTTGTAAGATTACAGCAGAAAATACTCAAGAAATAACAGATATTCTCGTTGCTGAATTAAATGAAATAGCTTACGAAAGCTATGATGAAACGGAAGATGGATTAAATGCCTATATCCTTGAAAAGTTTTTTGATCTGGAAAAAGTAAAACAGTTACAAGTAAATAATATCCCAAATATCAAGATTAATTTTTCATACGAAGTTATAAAAACTCAAAACTGGAATGAGGTTTGGGAAAAAAACTTTGAACCAATAATAATTGAAGACCAGTGTCTTATCCGGGCTCCTTTTCATAAAGACACCCCAAAAACCAGGTATGAGATTATTATCGAGCCTAAAATGTCTTTTGGAACAGGTCATCACGAAACAACATATCTTATGTTAAAATCAATGCTCAACTTGGATTTTAAGGATAAGAATATTTTAGACATGGGTTGTGGTACAGGAGTGTTGGCAATTTTAGCAACTTTCAAAGGCGCTAAAAAAGTTACGGCAATTGATATTGATGAGTGGGCTTACAAAAATACTTTGGAAAATATCGAAAAAAATAATTGTTCAAATATTAAAGTATTTCAAGGTGATGCAAATTTGTTAAGCAATCAACAGTTCGATATAATAATAGCTAATATCAACAGAAATATTCTAATGGATGATATTAAGCATTACTCTAAAGTTCTAAAATCGGGAGGTACTTTATTACTCAGCGGATTGTACGATAAAGATTTATTAATGATCCGAGAAGAAGCATCTTCCAATGACATTGACTATATCAATCATTATGAAAAACATAACTGGGTAGCTGCTAAATTTTACAAGAAATAAAATCGTTAAACTAATACACGATGAAAAAATATCTGTTAAAAAGTCTGTTTTTTTCTCTTTTGAGCCTTAGTATTTTTAACTCTACAGCTCAAGATATTAAAGAGTTTCAAAAAGATTCAACCTTGTTTATTGAACAATTTGAAGAATTTGTGAACAAAAATTTGCCAAAAAATGAAGAGGATAGTTTAAAATTGTTCGTAGAAAAATGGAATATTGGTTATTATACTGATGACATAAAGGACAGATTTGCAGATGTATGTAATTTAATGCTCGAAAACAAAGCTCGCCGTAATCCGCATTTTACAAAATATTTTGACATAGTAATGGCTTTTCACCGGTCGGAAGAAGCGATGAAACATTATGATAATTGGGAAAAAGGAATATACTTTATTTTTGAATCAGAAAAGTTTCCTTTAAGAGTTATCACAAAATATTTTGATAATTCAAAATCACTAATTGAAGAAAACCTAATATATAGTACATACTCAACAAGTTGGTATACAAGCTCAAATGATTTTAAAATTGTAGTTGATGATGAATTAAAAATAGTATTTGCTAAAACTAATTTGACATGTAAAATAAAAAAGGATTCTATTGATATTTTTGAAACTACCGGTGTGTTTTTCCCAATAACAAATCAATGGGTAGGTAAAAATGGTTCTGTTACCTGGGAGAGAGCCGGATACAATCCTGAGGATGTTAAGACCGAGCTTAAAAACTATAAAATTAATTTCTCAAAATCCGGATATACTGCTGATTCTGTTACTTTTATTAATAAACTTTATTTTGATGAACCGGCATTGGGAAGATTATCCGATCAGGTTGTACATATCATGACACCTGAAAAAGCCATTTATCCCGAGTTTAATTCTTATCAGAAAAGATTTCAAATCGAAGATATTTATCCTGACATAAACTATGATGGTGGTTTTTCAATGAAAGGTTCTAATTTACTTGGTTCCGGGGATCAGGATAACAAAGCATTTCTTTATATACAAAAAAATGACACGACAATAATTACGGCCGTTGCTAAAACATATATGTTTAAAAAAGGTAAAGTTGTTTCAAATAATGCCCAAATTACAATCCACTTAAAAAATGATTCAATTTTTCATCCCGGCATCTTATTTACCTATACTCAGAACATTAAAGAAGTCTCGTTAACGCCTTCAGAAAGAATTGTTTCAAAAAGCCCCTACTACGATTCTTACCACAAAATATCTATGAATTTTGATCGCCTTTTATGGAGGACCGATGATGATAAGATTTATTTTACAAAACGACGCGGAGCAGCAATTGGAAATGCAACTTATACATCCTCAAATTTCTATAATTTAATTGAATTTGAAAAAATAATGATAAGAGATGAGTTTCATCCACTTCTGGTTTTAAGGAACTATTCAAATAAAATTAATTCAGAAATATTCTCGGGAGCCGAGCTGGCACGTTTTCTTCGTTATGACGATTATCAGATCAAACAAATGTTAATGTTTTTAAGTGTAGATGGTTTTATTTTTTACGATTCCGATAAGGATGAAGCAATAATTAAGAAAAAGCTATATGATTTTATAGATGCTCGTTTTGGAAAAATTGATTATGATGTAATTAAATTTAATTCTGTAACAGAAGATTTAGCACACAACGGGGTCCTTAATTTAAAAACCTACGACCTTGAAATTAGAGGCGTTCCTCAAATCTTTCTTTCCGATTCTCAAAATGTAGTTATTTATCCAAAGCATCAAAAAATCACCATGAAAAAAAATAGGGACTTTGATTTTGGAGGAATAATTGAAGCAGGACTATTTACTTTCTTTGGCCAGGATTTCGATTTTAGTTATGATACTTTCAAAATTAATTTACATAATATCGATTCATTAAGAATTAAAGTTCAAACCGAAGAGCGTGATATGTATAATAACCCTATTCTTGCTCATATAAAAAATACTATCGAAATTATTACAGGAGAATTACTTATTGATAACCCCAATAATAAATCAGGATTACAACGATTTCCTCAGTATCCGATTTTTAACAGTAACGAAAACTCTTATGTTTATTACGATGCATCAAGTATTTTCAATGGTGTGTATAAGCGTGATGGTTTTTATTTTGAACTTGAACCTTTTACAATTGACAGTTTGGATAACTTTAAAGTTGAGGGATTAAGATTCGACGGTCGGTTTTATTCTTCAAACATATTCCCTGCATTTGATGATGCTATATACATGCGGCCGGATTACTCACTGGGTTTCAAACGAAATACTCCTGAAGAAGGATTTCCTCTTTATGAAGGAAAAGGAACTTATTATAATATAATCGATTTAAGTAATAAGGGATTAAGAGGTTCAGGTACTCTGGAATATTTAACAAGTAAAGCTCAAACTGACGAGATTATTTTCTTTCCGGATTCTACTAAAATCCATGCTAAAGACTTTACACTTGCTCAACGAACATCCGGAATAGAATTTCCGGATTTAAATTCAACTGAAATTGATATCAAATGGTATCCTTACGAAGATATCATGTATGCAGAGCAAACCAGTGAGCCGTTTAATATGTATGGGAACAACTCTCTTTTTTCAGGATCGCTTTTAATTCAACCAATTGGCTTAACTGGCAATGGTGTTATGAATCTTGAAAAAGCCGAACTAAGATCAAGTCTCTTTAATTTCGATGCCAATTCATTTAATTCCGACACAACTACATTCAGCTTAAAATCTTTAAATAAAACTGATTTCAATTTTATAACCGAGAATTTAAATGGTAAAATTGATTTTACATCACAAACAGGTAGCTTTAATTCAAATGAATCTTTTACTGTTGCTAAATTCCCTAAAAATCTATATGTAAGTTATCTTGATAAATTTGACTGGAGTATTGCTAATGATGAAATAGCAATTGAATCCAGCCCGCGAATTGATACAACAGCTTCTCCTGAAGTTAAAAAACTTGCCAAACTTAAAGATGACGATTTGCCAGGAGCATTGTACATGTCAATTCATCGAAGCCAGGATTCGCTACGATTTGCTTCAACAAAAGCCATATACAGTTTAAAGGATAGTAGTATAAAAGCTTCTGAAGTAGAATATATAAAAGTGGCTGATGCATTAATTTTCCCTGATGAAAATAATGTTACCATAGGTCATATGGCGAATATTAAAACTTTAACAAATTCTGAAATAATTGCCGATAGTAAAAACAGATATCATCGTATATATAATGCTAAAATAAATATAAAAGGCCGCTACAAATATCTTGGAACAGGAGACTATGATTATATTGATGAAAATAAAGAAATTCAGAATATTCATTTTACTGACATTATGGTTGACACTGCAATTCAGACAGTTGCGAGATGTAAAATAAGTATGGCCGATGATTTTACTTTAAGCCCTGTTTATCATTACAGGGGAGATGTTATTTTATTTGCAAAAAGAAAACATTTAACTTTTAAAGGAGGTGTTAAATTAGAGTACGACTGTCCGAGAAAAGAAACACATTATGCTTATTTTGAGAGTGAAATAAATCCGGATAGTATTTACATTCCGGTTTCAAGCACATTAAAAAGTATTAATGGCAGAGGCCTATATGCGGCATCATTCATAACAAAAGATTCTTCTCATATTTACACAAGGTTCCTGGATAGAAGAAGAGATCCTAACGATGTTGCTTTAATTGATGCAACAGGTTACTTACACTATTATAAAAATTCTAATAAATTTGTTGTTACGGAAAAAGCAAAACATTTAAAACCTGACACAAGCGGTAAATTAGTCAGTTTACAAAAAGATTTTTGTTTACAACATGGTGAAGGTAAAATTAATCTGGGAATTGATTTAGGACAGATTAAACTATCTCCTGCAGGATCAATTAATCATCTTTTAGATAAAAATGAGATTAAAACAGAACTTGTATTAGCACTGGATTTCTTCTTTTCAGAAGCGGCACTTGATACACTTGTAAGCGAACTACAATCTGCCCGAAGTCTCAGTCCTATGAGTATAACTTCCGGATTTTTCGAAAAAAACATGAACGAGTTAGTTGGAAACTCTAGTTATAAAGAATTTAAGGATCAACTAATGTTATATGCCAATGAGGCTAAATTGCCAAAATCAACTCAACATACAATTCTTTTAGGAAATGTGAAGTTTAAATGGCACACCGAAACCGGTTCTTATCTTAATTATGGAAAAATCGGTATTGCAACAATAAATAATAAGCCTGTAAATAAATACGTTGAAGGATATCTGCAAATTCTAAAAAGGCGAAGTGGAGATTTGATTAAATTTTATTTTGAACTACCAAACAAAGACTATTACTATTTTACATACTCTCGTGGCGTAATGCAAACTCTTTCGAATAACGAAGATTTTGTTAAAGCAATACAAAACATAAAGAAAAAAGCAAGAAAATTAAAAACACGTAGAGGTCAAACTCCTTACAGGTATATTATTGCAACAGAGCAAAATAAAGTTCAATTTCTCAGGAATATGCGCCTTTTTGAAGAAGCCCAGATTGCTAAAGAAGAAGAACGAAAACAAATGGAGCAGGAACAAAAAGAACTTGAAGAAGAGCAAGAAGAAGAACTGAATATTGAGGAACCCGAGGAAGAACAAACCAACGAAGAAGGAAATTTAAACGAAGAAGGTGATTAGTTTATTTGTTACACACTGCCCACAGATTTCAACTGCAGTTATTATTGTTTAAATCTCTTCGGGATTGTCAGCTACTCCACATAAAACCACATAGTAGTTTAACAAAATACCCACAGAATGCACCTGTGGGTATTTAGAAAATAACTCATTATCTTATTCTTCTTCGTTTTCTACTTCTTCTGCTACTTCTTCTACAACTTCCACTAATTCTTCTGTTACTTCTGTTTTCTCAGCCTCTTTCCTTACTATCTCTTCCATTTTTTTAATGGCTTCTTCACTGGCACCCGCTGCTTCCAATGCTTTCTTTTGAATTTCGATTATTGCAGTAGTAGGATCACTGCTCTCGTTGCTTTTTTCACTACTTTCACCACCACCGCCACAAGACCACATAAACACTGATAAAATAATTACAAATAATAATGTTGTTAATTTTTTCATAATAATACTTTTTTTTAAGTTGATAAATAAAATATTATAACAAATATAATAAGAACCAATTTGTTAGCATAATATTTAGTTAGGTTTATAACGCAATGCTTTAGTTTAGTTTAGTTCTCTTCGTTCCTGATGCATAAATTAGATTTAACAAACTAACTTCTGTTTTTCTCAAAAACTTCTAAATCTTTTATTTTTTTGCCCTCAATTACAAAACGAACAACTGTCTGGTATTTGTGTAATCCAGATTTCCCGGCAGCACCAGGATTAATATGAAGTAAGTCATTTTTCTTATCATAAATAACTTTTAAAATATGCGAATGGCCTGAAATAAAAATATCTGGCTTTTCATTCTTTATCAATGCTTTCATTCCTTTTTCATATTTCCCCGGATAACCACCAATATGAGTCATCAAAACTTTAACGTTTTCACAAGTAAATGATTGTATTTTAGGATAAACAATTCGTACCTCATGTCCATCAATATTACCATAAACTGCTTTTAAAGGCTTATACTTTGCAATTTTATCAGCAGTTTCAATATTACCTATATCTCCGGCATGCCAAAGTTCATCACAATCCTTAAAAAAATTTATTATTTTTTCGTCAATATGACAATGTGTGTCGGATAATAAACCTATTCTTTTCATTTATTATTTACTATGATTAAATTTGCTTTGAACATAACACAAAGATAAATGCAATTATTCTATACGCCCGACATAAAAACAAATATTTATACACTGACTGAAATTGAATCCAAACATTGTATTCGGGTTTTAAGATTATCTACAAATGATAAAATTCAACTAATAGATGGAAAGGGCAATTTTTATGAAGCTAAAATAATTGATCCTAATCCTAAAAAATGTATTGTTGAGATTATCGAAACAAAAAAAGATTTTGGAAAAAGAAATCACTATTTACACATAGCCATTGCTCCCACCAAAAATATAGATCGTTTTGAATGGTTTTTGGAAAAAGCCACTGAAATTGGGATTGATGAAATTACGCCAATTATTTGCAAACATTCGGAAAGGAAAATGATAAAAGCTGAAAGATTAGAAAAGATAATAATATCAGCTATTAAACAATCTATAAAAGCATACAAGCCTAAATTAAATAATTTAACGAATTATAGTGATTTTATACGGCAAAATTTTAATGGAGTAAAATACATTGCTCACTGCGAAGAAAATAAAAAGACAGATTTAAAAAATAGTTATAGTAAAGGACAAAATGTAATTATATTAATTGGCCCTGAAGGTGATTTTAGTCCGAATGAAATTAATCTTGCCAAACAAAATAATTTTCAAGAAATCAGTTTAGGCGAAAGCCGATTAAGAACCGAGACGGCTGGAGTTGTGGCCTGTCACACAATTAATTTATTGAATGAATAAAAAGTCAATTTTTATTTAACCGATAGACCTAACAGGAGGCCTGTTAACTTTGTGGGATTTAATAAAATTTTTCTCCCCTCAATTTAACCTGAAAGTTGCTAAGCATCTTTGAGATGCTAAGCAACTCTGAAATTGTTTTTTATAAAGTTAACGCCCCACCTAACAGGTTTTTTAAAACCTGTTAGGTCTTATATGTATTATTTTAAGCTTGGCTTAACACTAATTCGTAAAAAAGTCAACTACATTACCAAACTTACTGCTTGATGTTTTATATAGTTCAGTATATTGACATTTGGTACAGGTAACAGTTGTAAACTTAATATTCTGAATATTAAAAAGTTTCATCATGAAACTACCGGTTGTCCTAATTTCGCCTATTTCGTATTGTCTGCTATTGCATTTCGGACAAGTGTATTTATAATTTTTATACATAATAAATTATTTTAGTTAAACTTACTTCTTAAACGATCACCAAGTTTATATGCTTTATCAATTTGCTTCCTATCGAGCATCCAACCCATTGCCATAAAAACAGATAGGAACTTTTTTCCCTCCAGATCTTTATTAAAGTTTGGGTTAATCTCATTAAAACCAACATATAAACAATCAGCTGTATTTAGATATTCAATAATTTCTAATTGAATTTTCGAGCTACTCAACAACTTATGCGTTTCTATATCATTGTTTGTGTCAACATGGACTTTAGAGTCAAAGCTGCTATTTCCTATCTTAAATCTTAATTTGTTTTTACGCAAGCTAAACTTATCAAGCTGATTTCTTTTCCTAATCAATAGTTTATAATTATCATATCCTGAAACCGGAAAGAAAACACCACTATATATTCTATATTTGCCAAAATTAGTTGATTGAGCCGATATAAAATATGAATTTTTTATTTGATAATTTCTTATAATAACATTTCGAGAAGTGTGTCCATATCTAGCGTTTAGAACTCTTTCCTGAATATTAATTTCCCAATCGGCTCGTTTTGCTATATCCTTTAAGATATCTACAGATGATTTATCGTTTTCCATTTCATTCTCTTTTATTCATTATTATCAGAAAGTTTTATTTTTTTCAATCTACGGGAATCTTTTAATGCCTTAGTAATAATCCATTCTATTTGCCCGTTGGTACTACGAAATTCATCGGCAGCCCACTTCTCAAGCGCTTTCATTTTTTCCTCGCTAATTCTAAGTACAAAAGATTTCTTTTTAGACATAATTATTAATGATTTAAAGTTCCTGTATTTACAACAGGTCTTGCTGATTCTTCTGAACAAAGAACAACCATTAAATTACTTACCATAGCTGCTTTACTATCATGATCCAGTTCAATAATATCCTTACCTGATAATTGTTCCAATGCAATTTCAACCATACTTACCGCACCTTCTACAATTTTATGTCGTGCTGCCACAACCGCTGTAGCTTGTTGTCTTCGTAACATGGCACTTGCAATTTCCTCGGCATAAGCAATATAATTTATTCGAGCTTCTATAACATGAATACCTGCTATTTCCAATCTTTCAACAATTTCCTTTTCCAATTCATGATTTACTTCCTCAACCCCTGATCGTAATGTAACTTCTGCTTGTTCATCTTCAAAATTATCATACGGATACTTTCCGGCAAGCTTACGTAAAGCCGCTTCACTCTGAACAACAACAAAATGCTCATATTCATCAACTTCAAATGCTGCTTTATAAGTATTTTCTACTTTCCAAACCAGTACTACTCCAATTTTAATAGGATTACCTACTTTATCGTTTACTTTACTGGGCTCACTATCAAAATTCCGAGCTCGTAACGAAATCCTTTTGCGTGTAAAAAAAGGATTTATCCAGAAAAAACCATTTTCCTTTATTGATCCTTTATATGCCCCGAAAAGAACCAGAACCATAGATTCGTTTGGATTTACAATTACCAGCCCGATTAGCATAAATATGCCAATAACAAGTAGTGCAAGAAACCATAAGTTATGCAGTACAATTAAACCCGCAATACTTACGCCAAGCATAATTAAATCCAAAAATAACATCAAAAAACCTGATGCTGCTGAGAATACTTTTTCATTTTTCATAATCTATTATTGCTAAATTAAATTTTAAGTTAATGATATCATTTTGATATCACAATAATAGCACATTTATGAATACAAGTCAAGTTTTTTAACAAAAAAAGAGATGATATAAAACATCATCTCTTAAAAGTCCTGTTAATACTATCCTTAAGAATAGTTATTCGCAAAATTAATTACATTATCTACTATTCTATCGGGAATCTTCTTAGTATTTCTTTCTATAAAGTTTAAAATATCATCAAATTCCTTTAGATCGGATTCATAAAAATCTTCAAATATTAATTCACTTTCATCGAAATTACTAAAAAGATAAATCAGAGTAGAATTTTTTCCCATAAGCCTAAATAAGTTTTAATTCATTTAAAGAACGCAAACAGGAATTTCTTTATTATATTTTATCTCAACTTTTTTTTGTTTTTCTTTATCTTAAGTGAAAGTTAAACTTAAATTCTTTTCTTCAACTAATTTACGCAAGTTAATTAATGCATATCTCATGCGCCCCAATGCGGTATTTATACTAACATTTGTTTGATCTGCTATTTCCTTAAAGCTCAATCCCATAAAATGACGCAATAAAATTACTTCTTTTTGTTCATCAGGTAAAAAATCTACTAACTGGCGAACATCCGACATAATTTGATCATGAATAATATCATCTTCAACTGTTTTATCGGAAAATTTTGGAGAATTAAAAATATCGGTTTCATATTCATCATTCGAGCAGATTTTCATCTGCTTTTCTTTCCTGAAGTGATCAATAATCAGATTATGCGCTATACGAATAACCCAGGAAACAAATTTACCATTCTCTTGATATTTACCTGCATGCAACGATTTAACAACTTTAATAAATGTTTCCTGGAAAATGTCATGAGCTAAATGCTCGTTTTTAATCATTAATAAGATATAAGTATATACCTTATCTTTGTGACGACTAATCAGGATTTCGAAACTCGATTGTTCACCATCAATAAACCTTTTTACAAGTTCATGATCGGTAAGTTTTGATTTTTTCAAAACAACCTCCTTTTTTAAGTAATAAAAAAAGGTAGAAATTTAATCGATAAACAATCCTCCGAGTTTTGGGTTAGAAATTAATTAACTTATTTTAGTGCAATTTAAACAAAAAATCTTTTTATTTCAAAATCATTTAAGGTTTGTTAACATTATTTAGGAGTATTATTTTCAATATTTATGCCAAACAAAGAACAATATATCCAAATAAAAGGTGCAAAAGTTCACAATTTAAAGAATATCGACATTGATATTCTTCGTGATAAGTTTGTTGTTATTACTGGTGTTTCCGGCTCAGGCAAATCATCTTTAGCGTTCGACACTATTTATGCTGAAGGCCAGAGGCGATATGTCGAAAGCTTATCTTCTTATGCAAGGCAATTTTTAGGTAAAATTAATAAACCTGATGTTGAATTTATACATGGAATT
>JAUWQL010000098.1 GCA_030611105.1 Bacteroidales bacterium | reverse complement strand
AATTCTTATACCGAACTCAGGTTATTAGCTTATTAGCTCTAATTAATCTTCTTCAATACTATAATCTGAATCCGTAATATTCTTCAATATATCTTTTAAAACAATAGCATTGCCTGAATAGTAAAATTTATACGATGGTTTATCATTTTTCTTGTTTAACAAATCAAATTGTTCTAAAATTTTCTTTGTTTGCTTAATAACTGCAGGTGCAGGATCAATAATTTTCACATTTTTGGGTAATACTTTTTCTAATTTTTCTATTAAAAAAGGGTAATGAGTACATCCTAACACCAAATGATCAATATTTTTATCAATTAATGGTTTTACTAATGCTGCGAGATGACGTTCTGTTGTTGGCTCATTAATTAATCCTTTTTCCACAATATCAACAAGTTTATCTCCAACTTTAATATTTAATTCTACATCTTTTGCATATTTTTTACTTGTATCGATATACAATTTCCCGTTAAAAGTTCCTTCCGTAGCAAGTACTGCTATACTCTTAGTTTTGGAGTCTAAAGCTGCCGGTTTTACAGCAGGCTCCATCCCAATAAACGGCAACGGATATTTGGAACGTAGAAAATCAATTGCAGCTGCAGTAGCTGTATTACATGCAACAATTATAATTTTACAATTTCTTTCAATTAAAAAATCAACCACTTTTGAAGCTAAGCTTATTATTGTTTCCTTATTTTTCGAACCATAAGGACAGTTAGCACTATCGGCATAATAAATTACAGATTCGTTTGGCAAGGAACTAACTAATTCTTTCCAAACAGACAAGCCTCCAACACCTGAATCAAATATACCTATTGGTTGATTATTATTACTCATTCATCATTCTAATAAGTTATTGATACTATTACATTAAATAACTTTTTTGTTACTCGCTCCCACAAATCTATCACACTAATCCGCTCGTGAACTTCCATGCCCAACCTTTTGAAAGGCTTATCTTATTATTTATATTAACCATTATTGTTTGTGAACAAAAATCGCATGGAAGTTTCATAATAAAAAAAGACCATCTTCAGAATATAAAGATGGTCAAAAATATTTAATTATATTGTTTTATTCAATACCTAATTCTTTCTTCACTAAAGGCAAAATATCAATACTCTTTTCAGAAAAATATACTACACCACCAGATCCAATATCAAACACGTATAAAAAACCATTGTCTTTACCTGCTTTTTCAATTGCAGCTTGGGCTTTATCCATAATTGGCTGGAATAATTCAGCTTCTTTTTGTTGATAATCTTGTTGAGCAACTGATTGAAACTCTTGCACTCGACGTTGCATCTCTTGAATTTCAGTTTCTTTTGATTGTTTAACTAAGTCAGAATAAGTTTCTTGTTTCTCCAAATAAGTGTTTACCTTATTTTGATATTCAACTTGCAGTGCTTCTATTTCCTGCTGTAACATTTGGCTGTAAGTTTGCAATGCTATTCTTGCACTATCTCTTTCAGGCATAACTGAAAGTAATTCGTTCGAGTTAATATGACCAAATTTATAATCTGTCTTTTGGGCAAATGCACTTGACACTGTAACTAAAACTGTTACAAATAAAATTCCTAATATTTTTTTCATATGTTCCTGTTTTTTTTAATATAAAATACAAATTTATAAAATTAATTTTTATAGCCTAACTTTTCTAAAACTTCATCACTTTTATCATACTTTGGATCGGTATATAGAATTGCGGCTCCGGAAGCTGTATCAAAAATAATTGCATAATTACCGGATTCAGCTATATCTTTTATCACATTATACACTTCATCCTGAATAGGTTTAATCAGTTCCAGTCGTTTTTTAAATAATTCTCCTTGTGGCCCAAAAAATCTTTTTTGTAAATCCTTAACTGCTCTTTCTTCATCTGCAATTTCGGCTTCGCGCTGTTTAATCATTTCTTTTGTTAATAATACTTTTTCTGTCTGAAAATCCTTATTCATCTGTTCAACAATAGAATATTCTGCTTCTATTTCTTTTTGCCAATCTTTAGATAACTTGTTTAATTTATCCAGTGCTGCTTTGTATGCCGGAATATTATTCAGAATATATTCTGTATCAACAAAAGCATACCTTTGAGCATTTATGGTAGTTGAAATAAAAATAAATATTAAACCAAAAAATATTTTTCTCATATGTTTAAAAAATGTTTATTCGTTTATTTGACTATTTGTTTATTTGTTGTTTCACACTTAATTGTTGAGTAGTTAACCAAATATTTAATCATATCCTTGCCTGCCTGCCGACAGGTATGTGTACGATAGTGCATGAATGTTTCATCTGTTTATAATTTAAAATTGCTGTCCAATTACAAAATGGAATTGACTACCACCAGCATCCGGTCTTCCGGGGATATCATCAAATCCATAACCCCAGTCAATACCTAACAAACCAAACATAGGTAAGAATGCTCTCAAACCTCCTCCAGCTGATCTCTTAACATGAAATGGATTAAAGCTATCAATACCAGACCACGCATTACCAGCCTCAATAAATCCTAACACATAAATTGTTGCTTGTGGTTTTAATGAAATTGGATAACGTAATTCGAAATTAATTTTTTCGTACATGTTACCAGCTTTGGCACCATTAGCGTCTAAAGGTGTTAATGAACTGTTTTCATATCCTCTTAATGCGATATTCTCAACACCATATAAACTGTAACCCGACATTCCATCACCGCCTAAATCAAATCTTCCGAAAGGAGAATGACCAATATCCTTATTATAATAGCCTAAATATCCAAATTCCGAATTTACTGCTAATACAAGATCTTTCCATATTTTAAGATACCAGGATCCTTTGTATTTCCATTTATGACCCTCAATCCATTTGTATTTTTTACTATCCATTTCATCATTATAACCCCTATTTATAGCAATTTCCTGATCTGACGATGACGTAGTTTCCCAATATTCACCATAATTTTCTATAACGTCAGATTCAACATCTGCTTTTTCAGCATCATCTAATTCCCAGAAATTATCTTCTTTAAATAAAGAATAAGGAGGAGTTATCTGTAAAGTTAAAGCAAATGATGATCCCATTCTTGGATATATTATTTGATCTGTTGAATTTCGGGCAAATGTTGTAGAAAAACTAATATTATTTGAAGTTCCATTATGGAAAATAAAATAATCCCAATCATTAAGATCATACCGTTGGTAATTAATCGAATTTGATATTGTAAAATAATCATCGGGCCATCTTAATCTTTGACCAAGACCAATTGATCCACCAAAAATTTTAAGATATTCATCACTCACCTGATAAAAATAATCGGTTTTCTTTTGAATAGTGTAATAAACTGAGAGAGAGAAAGAATTTGGTTTTTTACCACCAAACCATGGTTCCATAAAACTTATACTATAGGCAGAGTAGTATTTTCCATTTGTTTGAGCACGTAAACTTAAAGTTTGCCCATCGCCTGAAGGTATTGGTCTCCATGCATTTTTCTTAAACATATTTTTTGTCGAGAAATTGCTAAACCTAAGACCCAAAGTTCCAACAAACATATTGGCACCCCATCCACCAGATATTTCGAGCTGATCTGTAGATTTTTCTACTAAAGTATATTCCATATCAACCAAGCTTTCTGCCTGATTAATATTAGTAGGTTCAATACCAAATTGTTCCGGATCGAAATAACCTAATTGTGCTAATTCTCTTTGAGAACGCATTATTTCAGATTTACTAAACAATTCTCCAGGTTTTGTTCGCAATTCACGTCTAATAATGTGCTCATTTGTTTTTGTATTTCCGCGAATTACGATTTTATTCAGACTAACCTGATCCCCTTCTGAAATACGCATTTGAATATCGATAGAGTCATTTTCAATTTTTTGAATCGTTGGTGTAACATTAAAGAATAAATGTCCATTATCGAGATAAAGATTACTAACTGCATCTTCATCAAAATTTAATCTATTATTAAGTAATTCTGTATCGTAAGAATCTCCTTTTTTTATTTTAAGTATTCGGTTAAGCCCATCTGTTGTGTATTTGGTATTTCCTACCCAATCGATATTTCTAAAAAAGTATTGATTTCCTTCATAAATCTTAATATCAATAGCGATTCGCTCTGAGTTAATTTTATATATAGAATCAATAATTATTTCAGCATCCCTGTAACCTTCTGAATTATATTTAGCTAATATAAGGGCTTTATCTTCCTCGAAAGAATCTTCTATAAATTTAGAGGGTTTAAAAAAGTTCAAACTTCTTTTTTTGGTTTCTTTCATGGTTCTTCTTAATTTGGCATCAGAAAAAACTGTATTCCCATAAAAGTTAATATCACTAATTTTCACCTTTTCCCCCTTGTCGATGTAAATTCTAAGTTTAATGTTATTAAGCCTAATCACTGTATCATCAATTTGTACAATATCTATTGTAGAATTTAAATATTTTTTATCATATAAATAATCTTTAATAATTCTTTCTGAATTATTAATCAAGTTTTGGGTTACCTGCATTCCTCTCTTTAATTCCAGTTTTTCCCTTATATCATTCTCCTTGCCTTTTTTTAATCCGAAAATTTCTAATTCGGATAATCTATGACGTTCCAGAAGAAAAAATTCCAGGCTAACACTATCTTTTTTAAACTTGGTTGTATAAATTTTTACATCTGAAAATAAACCTTGCCCCCATAATTTCTGGATCGCATTTGTTATATCATCGCCAGGAATAAGAATCTTACTTCCAATTACCAATCCTGACAAATTAACCAAGATGTTTTTATCGAGATATTTTATACCTGTAACCGTAACTTCTTTTATGATATATTCCTGTGGTTTCTCGTAATTTGCAACAGGCATTGTTCCATAATCAATTTCCTGTGCAAAAACCGAGGTAACTGTAAAAGCTAAAATTATGCTAAATAAGAATTTTCTTATCATTCTATTAAATTCTGTTTTAATTATACTATTTTTTTATTTGTTCGCTAATTTTACCAAAACGACGTTCTCTTTTCTGATAATCAACAATCGCTTCGTATAAATCATTTCTTCTGAAATCCGGCCATAAAACTTCTGTAAAATACAATTCAGAATAAGCCATTTGCCAAATTAGAAAATTACTTATCCTGTATTCTCCACTTGTTCTAATTAATAAATCAGGATCAGGTATATCTTTTGTATTTAAATACCTCTCAAAAAATTCATTATTAATACTATCAACATCAATAGGATTTTGTCTATTTTCTGCAATAATTTCTTTTACTGCATTTACAATTTCCCATCTGGCACTATAATTTAAAGCCAATACTAATGTCAATCCGGTGTTATTAGCGGTTTGGTTTATAAGGCCTTTTAACTTTGCAGTAACATTTTTTGGCAAACCATCAATATTACCAATAGTCAGTAAACGAACATTGTTTTTGATTAGTGTGTCGGTTTCGGAATTAATACTAGTTATTAGTAACGACATTAATGCATTAACCTCTTGCTTAGGTCTATTCCAATTTTCAGTAGAAAAAGCATATAAAGTCAAAAAGTTTATGCCCAGTTCAGCAGCACCTTCCACCGTATCACGAACAGCTTTTACTCCATTTTTGTGACCAAATATTCGCTGATTTCCTTTTTTCTGCGCCCATCTGCCATTCCCATCCATTATAACTGCTATATGCTGTGGTAGGTTTTTTTTATCAATCTGATCCTTTAAATCCATTTCCTAATGTGTAATATGTCGGACAATCAAACTTTTCTTTAAACAGTTTATAAGTTATAAATACTCCACAAAATGAATACCAGTCATCATTATGGATTACCGGAGTATTATTAACATCTTGAACATTAATAACACCATCAATCTGGTCATTAAATGTTTTTCGATAACTCCATTCTAAGCCTAAAGTTAAGCGCTCAAAGATATTATATTTAATTCCGATTCCAAAAGGAATTGTAATTGGATTTTCAAAACCACTAGTGCCGAATATATAATTGCCTCCTATTCCAATAAAAATGAATGGTGTAAACCTGTGTTTATTCTTTTTTATATAACCAGAGCTCGTATATGGTAAAAAATTAAATTCAACTAATGCAGAAATGTCAATCAGGTTAGCTGAAAAAGAAGCTCCTCTTAATTGATTCTCCATGTCACTAAAATCACTATCACTACCACTTAATTTCCCGTAAAATCCTTTTATGCTTGTAGTAAGGTGATTGCTAAAATTATATTTAAGGATAACTCCATAAGCCATTGAAGGCGAATAAAATAATTTTGAACGGTTAATATCACCCTGATAGTAGAAAGTTCCCAGGGCTACCCCGAGTTCTGTTCTGCTTTGACCTATTAATAAATTCGCTGAAAAAACTGATAGGAACAGTAATAAATAAAATTTCATATAATTCTAAAATCGTTATTATCGTCTTCGCTTTTTCTTCTTAATCTTAGTTGAAACGTTTATTACTGTAAAATAGTATGTGTCTTTTGCTTCTGAGGCTTCAGGGCTAAATCCATCAATAAAATCAGTAGTGGTGAATCTTCGTCCTAATTCCAATCCGATTTGAGTTGTACTTGTCAAAGGATATTTTAATCCAAGTCCAATAGGAAAAACAAATGTTAAGTTCTTATTATCAACAAACCTTGAACTCCCAACAAAACTATCTTTTGCTTTCGGTTTAAAATATGCTCCTCCTATACCCATAAATACATAAAAATTAATTCTTCTGTTGAATTTTTTCACTTTACCACGCATTGACATACTTTTATAGGAAACCATGTGTATTTCTTTAGTAATATGGTATTCAACATGTCCATTTAATTCAAACATATTTGTTGTAAAAGAATAATTTCTCCCTTCATTAATCGACTTAGCATCTGAACCATGAATATTTGCATAAGAAAGATTTGCTTTTACTGCAATGCGTTCGTATAATTTATAGCGATAACCAATTGCCAAAACAGGTCTTGAAGAGGCTAGATCTAAATCTGCTAACGCAAATGCATCTACTTTAGCAGAACCTCCAATATCTCCAAAATAATTTGAAATGCCAACTCCATATATATATTCTGATCTTGACAATTTCCATTTTTGCGAAAAAACCAAAGTTGGAATTAGTAATAAACTAAATAATACTATGTGTTTATATGCTTTCATTCAAGTTAGTCTGTATATACAAAGTTATCCTTTTTTTTTAAATATTATAATAACCAGATTATTTTCAACTTTTTAAACTAGTTTTAAAACGTCCTGAGCTCAAATTTGTTTTACTCAATTTCTTTTATCAACTCCCCACATTAGCTTATTTCGTAAAGTTTTATAAAAACTCGTATTATTTAATTTAATTAATTGTATTTTAAATTCAGCTTTGCTAATTGTTATTTCTTCCGTATTTTTTATCATTACTGAACGATGATCTAATGATGCAAGGTAATTTAACGAACGTCCTTCAAGTTTTAATTGCAACTTACTCGTATCGGGCAGTACAATGGGCCTAACTGTTAAGTTATGTGGTGAAATAGGTGCAATAATAAAATTCTCTGACTGTGGAACAATAATAGGACCTCCAACGCTTAACGAATATGCTGTTGATCCTGTTGGAGTTGAAACAAGTAAACCATCGGCCCAATAAGAATTTAAAAACTCTCCATCAATATAAACATGAACAGTTATCATTGCAGAATCTACCTTTTGTACAGATATCTCGTTCAAACTATATGGAAATTCCTTAAATAATCCTGACGAAGATTCGAGTTTAAGTAAGGTTCTTTCTTCAATTGTGTACTCCCTAGAAAATATGGAGTTCAGTGCTGATTCTATTTCATCTTTTGCAATACTTGCCAAAAATCCTAATTTGCCCGTATTTATACCAACAATTGGAATGTTTGAATCGCGAACAACTGTTGTAGCATCCAAAATTGTACCATCACCCCCAATACTAAATAATAAATCAACATTATTTTTAATTTCGAGATGCTTCGAAAATACCGATACTAAATCCGTGTTTAAATCAATTTCTCTTTTTAAGAAATCATAGAACTTTTCATAAATAGTAATCTCGATATTATTATTATGAAGAATATCAAAGAATTTTTTTACATATTCTTTAAATCCTTTATCGAAATTTCGACCAAATATTGCTACTTTCATTTTAATCTTCAGTTATTGGAGCACCAAGAGTGGAAAAATATTCCATGTTCTCCAAATTTATTCAATGAATATTCAATACGCAAAACTTTATCGTAATAAGTTACCAAATCTATGCCAATTCCTCCGCTATATTAAAATTCGTTTGCGAGATTATCTCATAAATAGAATAAGCTTTTTGAAAAGAAACTCACAAAATACCATCAGGTATTTAAGAACCGCATAAATGAATCGTATCTATCGCTATAAAGATATTCCTGTTCGTCAAATTCCATGAACGATGCTTTTATACTATATTCATAACGATTAAATGTCTGTATAATTGATGTTAGATCAGTAATATTTAATTTTAATGTTACTTCAAGTTTTGTTGAATCTTCCAAAGTATTTACATACATACTCAGGATTTTAGCATCGTTCGATTCAATAATTTGCGAAATTTCACTCATTGAATAATCACTTTGTGCAATTTCTAAAACAATAATTCCACCAGGTTTTTCAATTGCTGACAATTTTGAAAAATGATGTAACAAATCTGCCATTTGAACAACGCCCAGAAACTTATTTTGATGATCGAGAACAGGAACAACTGTCAATCTCAGTCTTGCCGCAACTTCCATTATCTCGTAAATATGCTGATCGTATCTTACTGAAGGTCTTTGTAACGACAATGTATGATTTCCAATTGGTTCTTCAGGATTATTCAAATCAAAAATATCGGTATCGGAAATGAGGCCTAAAAATTCCTCGTTGTTTACTATTGGCAAATGCGAAATACGAAAAACTTCCATCCAGTTCAAAGCCTCAACAGCAGTGTCGGAAGTGCGCAACGCAGGAATTTCATCTGATATTAAATCTTTTGCCAACATAATTTATCTGTTCTCAAAAATACTCTTATTTTTGTTCTGTTAACCAGTACAAAGATTAATTTGTTTATTCCACTGTCAAATAACTAGATATGACAAGACTTAGTGTAAATATAAATAAAATTGCGACATTAAGAAATGCTCGAGGCGGAAATTATCCAAATGTTTTAGATGCCGCTATTAACTGTCAACGATTTGGGGCAGAAGGTATAACCGTTCATCCACGACCTGATGAACGTCATATTCGTTACCAGGATGCTTATGATATAAAACCTATTATTACTACTGAATTCAATATTGAAGGATTTCCATCCGAGAAATTCATAAAGCTTGTTTTAGATATTAAACCCACACAAGTGACACTGGTTCCGGATCCTCCAGATGCTTTAACTTCTAATGCAGGATGGGATACAATTAAAAATAAAAGTTTTTTAAAAGATGTGATCACCCGATTTAAATCGGCAGGAATTCGCACTTCTATTTTTATAGAAACTGATCCTGAATTGATTAAAAATGCAGTCGAAACAGGAACTGACAGAATAGAATTATACACAGAGCCTTATGCTGCTAATTTCCATAAAAACAGAGAAAAAGCTATTGTTTCATTTATAAAAGCTGCGGAAACGGCTAATTCGGTTGGACTGGGATTAAATGCAGGCCATGATTTAGATCTGGATAATCTAAAATATTTTAATCAGAATATACCGGGACTGCTTGAAGTATCAATTGGCCATGCATTAATTTCTGATGCCTTATATCTTGGACTAGAAAATACAATTCAAATGTATTTGAGAGAGTTGAAGTAAAATGTGAGTATTTAGTATTTAGTATCAAGAAGATTCTATATGTCTTAATACTCCAAAAGATAATTTAGCAATCTTTATATAAATTAAAATATTTGTCTCAAATCTTGATTCTCATATCTCACATCTAATATAAAATGGATTTATTTTTCAGGAAATATGGTGAAGGGCCTCCTTTAATTATCATTCATGGTTTATATGGTTCATCAGATAATTGGGTAGGTATTGGACGAAAATTAGCCAAAAACTTTGAAGTTTTTTTAATTGATCAACGAAATCATGGTAAATCGCCACATTCTTCAGATTATACATATCAACTTTTAAGAGAAGATTTACGAGAATTTATGGATAAACAATCCATTCAAAAAGCCATTATTATCGGACATTCAATGGGTGGAAAAACAGCCATGTTTTTTGCTGCCGATTATCCCGAACGAGTGAGTCATTTAATTATTGCAGATATTTCCCCAAGATCATATAAATCAACAAATTCAATTCAGTTGCTGGCTCATTCTAAAATTATTCGTGCAATGTATAATCTGGATTTTTATGGTATAAGCAAGCGACAAGAAATCGATGATATTTTAGCAAAATCAATTCCTGAAAACAGGATCCGGCAGTTTCTTTTAAAAAATATAAAACGTTCTAAGAATAACGAATATAGCTGGAGTTTGAATATAAAGGCCATTAGAAACGAGCTTACTAATATAATGGATGGATTAGATAAAAATCAACCTGAAATTACCGGATTTCCTGTTCTTTTTATTAAAGGAGGAAATTCGGATTATATTTTAGACGAAGATAAAAAAGCTATACAGCAAATTTTTCCGTATTCCGACATTGAAACTATACCAAATGCGGGTCACTGGCTACATGCAGAGCAGCCTGAATTGTTTTTGCAAAAAGTAGAGGATTTTATATTACAATAGCTTATTATACCGTTTATTATTCAAAATGCCATATTTGCGAAAAACAAATATGGATTGTAATATATAACGGCATTAACCATTCTAAACTTCAAAATATCATCCCGATTTAAACGGGACGACATTTTTAAGAAGAATTGGTATTAATTGTTGCAGACTCAATATTTTCCTGCTTTATTAATTCTTCGCCTTTGTATTTTAAAAGCAACTGAACCACTGCTAATACATCTTTTTCACAATATCTTACAATTCGTTGAATATCTTTTTCCTTCCAATAAACTTCAGCAACCATACTTCCATCAATATCATCTTTTGGCGTTGGAATATTGAAAATATGAGTTAATAAATTTAAAGAAGTGTACTTTTTATAATCACCAAATTTCCAAAGATCCATTGTATCTAAAAACATTACTTCCCAGGGTTTTTTACCGGCAATATCTAAAATTTTGGGAAGTTTTATTCCGTTGATCAGCATTCTGCGAGCAAGGTAAGGAAAGTCGAACTCCTTACCATTATGAGCACACAATTGTAAATCAGAATTTGAAGTATGATATTTTTTAAGCATTTCTGAAAATTCCTTCAGCAACATTGATTCATCATCACCAAAAAAAGACTTTAGCCTGAATGTTCTGTTATTACCTTTCTTAACAGAAATACCAACCGAAATACAAATAATTTTTCCAAATTCTGAATATATACCTGCTCTCTGGTAAACATCTGAAGCGGATTGTTCTTCATCTCTGAAATACGATGATTTTTTATCCCAAAATTGTTTAAACTCTTCCGAAACTTCATCAAAACTAGAATACTGCGGAACAGTTTCTATATCAAGAAATAAAATATTTTCTATATTGATTTTATCCAGCATAAACTACTTGCTTAATTTAAGGTTCTTTTCAATAATGGAAGTTAAAAGATCAATACCTACTTTATTATTTCCACCCTGAGGTATTATAACATCGGCATAACGTTTAGTTGGCTCAATAAATTGCAGGTGCATTGGCTTAACCGTTTTTTCGTACCTTTCTAAAACTTTATTTACAGATCGCCCCCGCTCAACCAAATCACGTTTAATAACCCGCATTAAGCGGTCATCATTGTCTGCATCAACAAATACTTTAATATCCATTAGATTTCGTAGTTGTGCATTTTGAAGTATTAAAATTCCTTCAATGATAACAACCTTTTTAGGTTTTACGGTTATGGTTTCTTTAGATCTGGTACATGTTAAATACGAATAAATTGGTTGTTGTATTTCTTTTCCGGCTTTAAGCATTTTAATATGTTCAGTCAATAGCTTGAATTCTAATGATCCGGGATGGTCAAAATTCATTTCCTGGCGTACTTCCAATGGCAAATGGCTATTATCTTTGTAATATGAATCTTGTGTAATAATCGCGACCTCATCCTTTGGTAAACCTTCAATAACTTTTTTTACTACCGTTGTTTTTCCCGATCCTGTTCCACCTGCAATACCAATAATAAAAGACATATCAATAAAAATTTAATAACTTTAAGCAATATTTTGGTATGAAGATAATATAAATTTACACAAAAATTGTAACACATGATCCGACATATTATCATGTTTAAGTTTACTGATGTAAAAAATGATGTTGACAGATTAGAAAAAGCTGAAAAAATGAAAGTTGCTTTTAGTCCGTTGAAATCAAAAATTGAGATTGTTCAATCGTACGAATTTGGAATTAATTCAAGGAAAACTGACTATTCATACGATGTTATTATTATATCTGAATACAAAACATGGGAGAATTTAGATACATACATTAAGCATCCAGAACATCAGAAAGCAATTAGTTTATGTAAAGACATAACAAAAGAAAAAGCAGTTGTAGATTACGAATTTTAAAAAATTGAAATGAAAAAGTTATATCCATTAAAATTTAAGCCGATATTAAAAGAAAAAATCTGGGGTGGGCAAAATCTAAAGTCATCATTAAATAAGAATATACCCGCAGGTAAAAAGATTGGTGAAAGCTGGGAACTATCCGGGGTTGAAAATAATGTTTCTGTTGTTGAAAATGGATTTCTGGCAGAAAACGAGCTTGATGACCTGATTGAAATCTATATGGGTGATTTAGTTGGTGATAAAGTTTATGATCAATTTGGAATAAATTTCCCTTTACTTATAAAATTTATTGATGCTAATGATGTACTATCTATTCAGGTTCATCCGGATGATAAATTAGCAAAACAAAGACATAATTCAAATGGCAAGACGGAAATGTGGTATATAGTTAATGCAACAAAAGATGCCGAATTAATTTCCGGTTTTAATCATGAAATGGATAAAAATCACTATTTGAACCATTTAAAAAATAATGAATTACCAAAGATTTTAAACTACGAAAAAGTGAAAGCAGGTGATGTTTATAACATTCCGGCAGGGAGAGTTCATGCCATAGGTGCAGGAATTGTTTTAGCCGAAATACAACAAACATCGGATATTACTTATCGTATTTTTGACTGGAACAGAAAAGATGATAAAGGAAATTACAGAGAATTACATACCGATGAAGCCATTGATGCAATTGACTATAAGGTTTATGATAATTATAAAACTGAATACAAATCAGTTAAAAATCAAACTTCCCAAATATTATTCAATAAATATTTTGAGACTAATATTTTAGATTTCAACAATACTATTGAGAAAAATTATAACCAGGTTGATTCGTTTGTGATATACATGTGTCTCGAAGGTAAATTTGAAATAGAATATTACGAATCAGAAAAAATTACTGTTAAAAAAGGTGAAACCGTTTTAATTCCGGCAGTAATAGAACATTTAATCTTAAATCCTATTGTTGAAAGTAAACTAATAGAAATTTACATACCTGGAAAAGCAAAGAGATAAGATATTGAACATATCACTTCAATAAAGACTAACGATGGTGGTATGTTTTAGTTGCCGATTTCGGAGCTATTCACTTTCAAGTTGCGATGAACTTTTTGTGTTCTACAACCATTGAATTTACTACTATTTCGGCAATTAAATATACCACGTGTTGTATGCTGTGCTTCTTCATTTTCTGTTAGTGCGTTGGAAAAGCCATACTCTTTGGCAGGTTTTGGTTTGTGAGGTTGCTTTGTGCGACCTGCCAATGTGTATGGCTTTCTGCATAGGATTCAAAATTCTATTTCAATGAATGATAATATTTTGACATAAAGTCCCTAAACCTTAAAATCTTTGTCCCTTTATATTGCCTCAAAACAAGTAAATCTTTATCACCGGTAATAATAAAATTACAATTAGTCTGGTCTGCGAGTGCCAATAGGTAATTATCATCTACATCTCT
>JAUWQL010000153.1 GCA_030611105.1 Bacteroidales bacterium | reverse complement strand
AATTGTGGCTTTTTTTTCATGATAACAATTTTTTAATGAATAATGCCTAAAGGTACTGAGAAGTAATTTCTTTAGCTACCTTTAGGTTTCGTTCAACAATTCGTTCGCATCAAAATTTCCATAGCTTTTCAAAAGCAAGGAAAAACTTTGAAGGACTATCGGGATAATACGAAAAGTTTTGACGAAGAATTTGGAAAGCTATGGAAACCCGATGGGAATAAAGAGAATAAACGATCTGGCTGCGTTATATTTTATTTTCAATAGCTACGGCTATTCAAAAAAAATATGCCTTACATCTCATTCATTATCTTTATTTTTTGAAAGAAATGAATTATTAGAAGTTGCCTTAAACAAGAATTTTGTATATGTAATTAAAATCTCTAATTTTGTGACACATAAATTGGTCCCATACCTGCCTGGCTACCTACGGCAGTTAAACCGGCAGGCAGGGAATAGCAGTTTTCTAAACTGCAAGAAAGCTAAATGTTTAATCTAGTATTGGCCCCATAGTTCAAGGGATAGAATAGCAGTTTCCTAAACTGTAGATACAGGTTCGAGTCCTGTTGGGGCTACCATAAATATTTATTAAGCACTATAAATTAATTATTTATAGTGCTTTTGGTTTCGAAAGGAACGATTCGGGTGACTATTTATTATCTGTTTATTTGTTTGGGTATTAAAATTTGTATTATCAACTGAAACCTTAACTTCTTCAATTGTATCTTTAAAATTATCAATTACAGTAGTCCCAGTATGAACTTTTAAGCATTACTATATATTTGACTTATCAACAGTATTTTTATATTTTATCCACGACATTACAAATTTAATTTCAGGATAAGAAAAATCATCTCCCAGATGTTCTTTTATTGGCTTTAAAAACGGAGTATTGAGCTCTGTTGTTGCATTTTCAATTTCATCTATTCTTTCTTGTACAATAAGGTCGCTAATTTTAATTATCCCCTCTTCAATACAATTGCTAATATGATTTTCGATAGTACGAATATTTAAAGATCGTTCAACGGCTATTTCTTCCAGGGATTTCCCCTGTTTGTAAAGTGCACATGTAATCAAGGATGTTTTAATTTTAGGTTCACTCTTTTTCGTTTTCCCCGGTTCAACTTTCTTTTCTTCGTCCGGTTTTTTTATTGTTTCTATAATTGATTGAAAAGTTTTTTTATTTAGCTCTTCATTGTTTAAAATAGCTCCACATAATGCTTCTGCTTTATGTATTACAAGTATTTGCCCATAAAAAATTCCTTGAAGTATTTTTAATTCTTTAAGATATTTTTTTATCCCTTTTTCTTTTCGAACCAAATTAATATGCGATTCTATTTCGTCTTGTTTTTCTTTTAATAAAGGGAGAAAATAATCTTTTGCTGCTGTAACTCTTTCTTTTAAACGTATTAAATAATCTTCTTCATCCGATTTAATTATTGATTTTATTTGATTTTGAAATTTACCGGAAATCTCAACTAATGTTTGTGTATTTTTTATTTGGCTTTGAGCCCATCCCAAATATTTTTGCTTGGCTGATTTATTTGCATCTTTATCATAAGTCCCGATATGTTCGCGTAATGCAGTTATTAAACCATTAAAGTTAAAAGCCTCCAACATCCTGTTATTAACATATTGTTTTGATGCTGTACTGTATTTTTTATTTGCATCGTTAACAGATGTTTTAGATTGAGCAAAAGAAAAAAGAGCCTTATCTGTTTCAGGACCCGACCAACGAACAGGCGATGCCAGCACCAATCCTTTTAATGAAGTAAGCCGCGACAAAGCAACATATGTTTGTCCGGCAGCAAAAGCCTGCGAAATATCAATAATCGCTTTTTCGAAAGTCAAACCCTGGCTTTTATGAATTGTTACAGCCCAAGCCAGTTTAATCGGATATTGCACGAATGTACCAACAATTCTTTCTTCAATTTCTTTAGTATCCTGATTTAAAGCAAACTTTTTATTTTCCCATGTATATTGTTCCACTACAGCAGATGGAGTTCCATCCGGAAAACTAACCCTGATATTATCATCAGAAACAGAGTCGATTTTACCAATTTTACCATTATAATATGCCTGATTACCCGAATAATCATTTTTAATAAACATTACCTGTGCACCCTCTTTAAGTTCTAAGGTAACGTTAATTGGAAAAGCGTATTCGCTAAATTCACCATTAACTTCTGCTTCAAAACTATATAATGTACCTGTCAGTTTTTCCAAAGCTTGTTTATTAATCTTATCAGCTTTATAATTATGTGTTGTTAAATAAATATATCCGGCATTTTCAAGTAAACTAAATTGATTTTTATATTGTTTATTAATAATATCAATATCTGTTTGATTAATTTTATTTAACCTGAAATTATTTAACAAATCAATAAAATCAGGATCTGTTTGGCGATAAATCTTTTCCAATTCTAAATGAATCAAATCAATTTGCTTAAAAGGAATAGCATTAAAAAAGAAGATGTTGGAATAATAATTTTTCAAAATACTCCACTCTTCGTTTTTAACTACGGGAGGTAATTGCCAAAGGTCGCCAATAAATAAAATCTGCAATCCTCCAAAAGGATTATTATTTCGTCGTACATAACGCAGGATATTATCAATAGCATCCAGCAAGTCGGCTCGCAACATACTTACCTCGTCAATAATTAATAATTCCATTTCGCGTATTAATACCTTCTTATGCGAATTCATTTTAAGATTTCGGATAAGCGTTTTGGGAGTTGTTAATTGAAAAGACAGCTCTCCTGCTGCAGGTATTACGTTATCGGGTATAAACGACCCAAAAGGCAAATGGAACAAAGAATGCAGAGTTACTCCACCTGCATTAATCGCTGCAATACCGGTAGGAGCAGCAACAACTGTTTTTTTATGAGTAGTAGCAACAATTTGTTTTAGCAAAGTTGTTTTTCCTGTACCTGCCTTACCGGTTAAAAATACAGCTTGATTTGTTCCGTTAATAAATTTCGAAACATAGTAAGAAACATTATTCTCTTTAACTTTATTCATCCCTAAAAACTATTAACCTGAGTTCGACATAATATTACATATTGCATGCTTAAAATTATTATAAAGTTGTTAACAGACAAACTATAAGTTTACATATTTGTGTCAAGCATATTTATGAAATAACACGCCATGAATTTTGAGCAGTTAGCAATTGGCAGTTAACAATAAGCTATGAGTAGCATATAATTAATAATTTGCCCCAAACTCTAAAAACATAAAAAAGGAAACTATTATTCTTTACGCTCGTTTAACTTAGCACCAAACCTATCTTACTATGAAAAAAATATTTACAATTAGTTTTGTATTAATTGCTTTTGTGAGTTTTTCGCAAATTCCTGATGGATACTACGACACTGCGGAAGATTTAAACGGCGAAGAACTTAAGGTAGCTCTTTATGATATTATTAAAGGCCATACTGATTATCCATATACTGATGCCTCTACAGACACCTGGGATATATTGAAAGAATCTGATCAAGACCCGGATAATCCAGATAATGTACTTTTAATTTATACAGGAGAATCGGTTAATGCTGCTCAGGAATACAATAGTGCTGCTGGCTGGTCAAGAGAGCACGTGTGGGCAAAATCGCATGGTTTTCCAGATGAATGGCAGGATGCATATAGAGATGCGCATCATTTAAGACCTTGTGATATTTCTGTAAATTCGGCTCGTGGAAACAAGGATTTTGATAATGGAGGAACACAACATTCAGAAGCTACCGAATGCTATACCGATGCCGATTCGTGGGAACCAAGGCCAGTAGAAAAAGGAGATGTTGCCCGTATGATGTTTTACATGGCTACCCGCTACGAAGGAGAATCTGGCGATCCTGATTTAGAATTGGTTGATTATACCGGGACAAGTACAGACACTCCTTTTTTTGGAAAACTTTCAACCCTAATTCAATGGAATGAAGAAGACCCTGTAGATGATTTTGAAAGAAACAGAAATGAAGTGGTGTTTTCTTACCAGGGAAATAGAAATCCTTTTATTGATCATCCTGAATTTGTAAATGCAATTTATAATCCTGATGAAGATACAACTTCAACAGATATATTCATACTAGCTGAAAAACAGCAAATTAAAATCTACCCAAATCCTGCTGCTAACTATATTAACATTGATGCTCCGGATAATTATTCTTTTGAAATTTATTCTGTTATAGGTGCTAAAATGCTCGAAACAAAGAACAAACATATTGATATTAGTTATTTTGATAAGGGAATTTATTTTGTGCTTATTAAAAACGAAAGGGGAATGAGTGTTAAAAGTGAGAAAATAATTAAGAAATAAATGGAAAGCCGGCTTTTTTATTGAGTTATACCGATTGTATTTCAGAGTGTCGCATTTATTCATCCATGCTGGATTCCAAATACTCCTTTGAAATTACATCGGCATTAACCATTCTAATCTTCAAAATATCGCATTATATACGGCATTTTGAAGAAGAATTGGTATTATTTGATATTTTTCAATTTATTCGTTGCATTTTTAAAACTGCCGTTCCTTCCTGTAAATGCAAAAAATTCTCCGTATATTCAATAATTGTTGGGTTAAACAGTTCGCCACCATAGGCTAAAAGAAAGCCATTCAGGGTCATTTGAGTAGAGTTATATGTACATGTTGCATACCGAATATCCTGATCAGATGTATCCCAAAAACCATCTGGAGGAATAGCTTCACATGGAGAGCATGTATAGCTAGGGTAATCCATGATAATATCATAATTCATTGTAACATTCCCCCCATTAAATATTACATTAAAATTTTCATATTTAACATTCCAGGTTAAATCAATAATACAGCTACCATCACAAAGAGTTTGTTGTTGTGTAAAACTAAATCCATTTAACATATCACGTCCGTCTTTATCAATATATTCTGTTGCTATCCAACTTCCATTCAAAAAGTCGTAAACGGGAGGGTCTGAATCATAAGTATCAATTATTCCGTTCTGATCTTCGTCGTCATTTACAATCCTGAAATTTTTTGCTAAAATCAAATTGTTTTTTGTATTAAACTCATATTTATACGTTACGTTAGATGTTCCTCCGCAAGGATTTAAAATATTAAATATTTCACCAAAATGGTACGAGAATTTCAAATAATTCTTGCATTCTGAATCTAAATCAGTTATATCCAAATCAGTTATAAAATAACAATAGCCACCTTCAAGAAAATTTTGCAGATCTGATTCTGGAATATTGTAAATAATAGAAGTATCCCTATGATGACCAGAATAACTTTCTCTTATAAATAAATTTCCATCATATTCATTCTCATAATAGTAAACATTTCGATAAAGAAAAACCTTTTTAGGATAATAAAAATTGTATCCTACAGCTTCTGACTGTAATTCTATTTTAAACGTAGAATGTATTCCTTTTGCCCCGGGATTGCTGTTTTCGAACAAATCATCGTGTGATAATTTTTCTGTGCTAAAAAGTTTTTGAAGCGAAAATAAACAATCTTTCATGTTAATTAGAAAAGCCACTTTACCATACCAGTTCAATATACCATAAATATAATCTAAGCCGTTTCCTGTAGAAAAATAGATTGAGAAATGATCTGTTTCAAACTCTACGGTATTATCTGTAGTATTGACATGCAATATTTCCTGTTGTGCAATAATTGTATCAGAGGAATTATAATAAAAAACTTTGACATCTGATTCGCTAATGCTGCTGGTATAAGGCAGAGTAATGCGCACAGGAATATTAAATTCCTGCTCTTCCGGTTCTAACTCAATGGCAATATCCCCTTCTGTTGATTCAAAAATCCCGGGAGATTCTATTGCATGAATTATAATATTCACCGTTTGGGAAAGTGCATTTTCAGGAATTTCAATTATAGTACCATTGATTTGAGAAGCAGGATCGTTGACCTGGATTTTACCACCGGCTTTTCCTATTTCGCCCGAAAAACCTTCGTATTGCATATAGGCCGTTTGGGGGTTTAATTCAACACTTTCTTCATTGCAGCTTGAAAGAAGAACAGAAAAAATGACAGATAATCCAATTAAAAAATGTTTCTTTTTCATAACCTATCTTATTAATTTGTTAATAATAATAAACCCCTCCACCAGATTTTAACTTCTTAAGGTACTGCCATACCCAATGAAAGTGGTTCCGGTAAAGGGGCTGAATAATTCTCTGAGTTTTTACAATGTTTTTCACTGCAAGCAGTTTTTAAGAAATTAAAATTACATGCAAGTTATAATCAATATTTTAGTTTGTCAATGACAAGAACTTGTCATTTTTTAATATAAACGAGATTCCCGCACAAGAAATATAGAAAATAAAACATCTGATATCACCATAATATAGAATGTAGCAAATGCTATTATAAATTATTTACAAAACAGAAACAAAAGCTGTATGATATTACATATAATATACGACACGCTATACCATGCTTGTTATCTTGTTCATCCCGACAAATTACCCTCATCTGGTCAAGATCAAGAATTTCATTAAGTTTTATTTATTCTTTAATTATTAATTTTTTATAAACTGATTGATCTTTCGTAATCTGAATAATATAAGTTCCACTTACATATTCAGAAATATCAATCCTTATTAAGTCATTATCTGATAATTTTGTTAAAATCTTTTTACCACTTATATCAAATACAGATATTGTTGCAGATTTAATCATGCATCCCTGAATATTTATAATACCTCCAGTTGGGTTAGGATAAATTTCAATTCGTTCAGAATCAATGTCATCAATGCCGGTATCAATACTTAATGTAACAACTTCATTAACATCAGTATTTACCACGTCAATATCTCCTCTTACATTATTATATCCTTCTGCGGTAATATCGTATGTATAATTCCCAGGATACATTTCAAAGGATGTTTCTCCTGATGTGTCTGTTGTTTTTGTAACTTCGTCTATTGTAACATTTGCTCCTGAAATAACATTAGTTCCATCATTCACCATAAAAGTAACCGTGTAACCAACGCTCTCAACTATGTTAAGTGTGTAATCTTCAACTTCACCATATCCTGAGTTTCCACACGGTGAATTAACAGGATTACTATCATTATCCTCAAGACGAATACGAACCCTAACCGATCCTGGTGTTACATTATCCGGGACAGCAAATGTTCCTGAATAAGGGCCTTGACCTTCTGATGAAGTAAATACATTTTCTCCAGAATCTCCAAAATCGCTGTCACAGTTCCAATCTACCCATATAAGAACATGATCTGTGTTATATCCACTTACACTTGTTATAGTAAAAGACTGATTGTTTCCAGGATAAACATCAGTTGAAAAGTCAGTATAATCTGAATAGGAGCTGGCATCAGAAGATTTGTCTATACTCCCCATCACAACATGCCCAATATATTCATAAGAACTGTTGTCAGATCCTGCATCACAATAATCTATTATATTAACAGTAATATAATTAGTTTTAATTTCTGTGTCAGCACCATTTGCATTTATTGCCGTTAATGAAACCGTATATATTCCAGCTGTATTGTAAGTATGCAAAGGATTCTGAGTAGAGGACGAACTTCCATCACCAAAACTCCACGACCATTCTGTTGGGATATTGGTGGATAAATCGGTAAATGTAACCGTTCCGCCTTCAGCTATTGTGGTAACATTTGCTGAAAAATCGGCAACAGGGACCGATCCTGATTCAGTAACAGTAATATAGTCAGTTTTAGTTTCTGTGTCACTACCAGAAGAATTTGTAACAGTAAGTGTTATTGAGTATGTTCCCTGAGTATTAAAAACATGTGCCGGGTTTTGTTCCGTAGAAGTATTTCCATCACCAAAATTCCAAGACCACTCTGTTGGTGAATTAGTAGATAAATCGGTAAATGTAACCGTTCCACCTTCAGCTATTGTAGTAACATTTGCTGAAAAATCTGCATCAGGAGGGTCTGAAGCCGTAGCTTCATTAGTTGTTATATATATTTTATTACTACCATCACTAGCTGTAACAAATGACAAATAACCATTATTCACATGTAAGCTTTCCCTGCCAAAAACAACTCCAATATCAGGAATTTCAACTTCTATAGGTTGGTTACTTTCATCTAAAACAATTAAAAAACTATTACCAAGATATTTACGATAAATAAAAATAGGTTCTCCGGTTAATAAATCAACTGTGGCAGGAAAAAAATTTCCTGTATGGCTATTCACAATATCATATTCGTTTACTGTTCCATAACCACCCCCATTAAGCGTAGTATGACAAAATTTATTATTGATATCATTAAACCATAAATAATGTATAGTGCCATTTTTATCATGTTCAAGTTGAACATCGTCATTTGCAAAAGTACCTTCATAACCTGTTATTTCAACCAAAGACCAAGTGCTTGCATTTTTATATATATAAAATGGTTTGTCATTACTGCCTACAAAACCAGCGTGAAAATCCGAACTTGCTAAAACAGGAAAACTAACACCATGTGCTGTGTAATGGTATATCATATCATCTTCACTAAATTCCTGATTATGAGTCCATGTGCTACCTGATTTCGTAGCAAAAATAAAATAGTTCTTATAACTATTTAGAGTGTTTGCATCTGAAAAGTAACTAACAACTAGTTGACCATTATCAAAAAAAATATTAGGACGACCATTAACCCAACAATTATATATATTGTCCGTATCATCAGTCGGATCAGTAGAATTTGTCGAGACCTGAAGAACTTCGAATGTTCCATTGCCATCACCGTCACCAGCATACATTACGGCATGATTGCCCGAAGTTGTCCCAGCTGATTCGTCACGTCTAATAATATAAGTAATGTGCGGATTATTATTCGCATCGGTTACTATATAGGGAGCAATTTTAAGTTCTGTACTTTGTCCTGCAGTAATCTCTATTGTGGTTACATTATTTGTTGAAGGATCAAATACACTGTACATTAAAAACCTATCAACACCAGTGTCTTTTATCCATGCAATATGTGTTTTGTTTTGGCTATCCAGGCATGAACCAACTTCTGCATTAAAAGTCTGACTATCATAAATCTCAGCGTCAAAACTAATAGTCGATAAACTAGTATTAATAGTTTTGGATTTATTGGGGTGTTTACATATAAACAATTATA
>JAUWQL010000046.1 GCA_030611105.1 Bacteroidales bacterium | reverse complement strand
CCACCTACACAAGATGAACATCCGTATAAAGCTTTCGCAGGAAGTCCTCTTTCCATTGATGCAAAAGTACGGAAAAAAGATTAAAATTTATTTGGAATTTTAGATAGTATCTTTAGCCCGATATTTTTATACACGCTATTTTAAACTAGAGCCATCTTTTAATGTAACCACACCGATAACTAACATATACAGGTGTAATTATTTTATTTATTCTAAATTCATAATATAATCACTTGCACTTAAAGCAGCAATAGTACCATCTGCAACAGCTGTTGTAACTTGTCTGTATCGTTTCGCAATACAGTCTCCTGCGGCAAAAACTCCTTCTATATTTGTTTTCATGTTGTTGTCTACAACAATCTCACCACTTGAATTCAGGGTAATAAAATCTTTAACTTTATCAATATTAGCAGAATACCCTATAAAAATAAATACACCATTGGTATTTAGTTCAGATATTTGCCCGGTAGAAAGATTCTCAATTTTTACTTTCTTTACCGATGCTTCACCTTCGATTCCACGAAGTTCTGAATTCATTATAAAATTTATTTTTGGATTATTCTTTGCCATTTCGACATAATAAGGTAATGCCTGAAAATGATCAAACTGATGCACTACAGTCAGTTTACTTACATATTTGGCTAATGAAACCGATTCTTCAAGAGCAGAATTACCACCGCCAACAACTACAACTTCTTTATCAGTAAAAAATTCACCATCGCAAGTAGCACAATAAGATACTCCTCTCCCTTTAAAGTTTTCTTCGCCAGAAATATTTAATGTACGAGGTTTACCACCAAGTGCCAAAATAACAGTTTTAGCTTTGTAAGTGTCACTGCTATTAACTTCAATTTCTTTAATCTTATTCGACAAGTTAATGCCGGTAATATTTAAGTTTGCTTTAATGGTGCATCCAAACTCTTTAGCCTGTTTTTTCATGGTGTTTATTAACTGAAACCCATTTGTTGTCTCAACACCCGGATAATTAGCTATTTCGTGAGTAAGAATTACTTGCCCACCAATGGTTCCTTCATTTAATATAAGGGTTTTTAACTTTGCCCTTGAAGCATAAATGCCTGCAGATAATCCTGCAGGCCCTGCTCCTAAAATTATTACATCATAAATATCATCCATAACCTAATCGGCTACTTTAGAGTGTTGATATTCAGATTTCTCAAAATACTCATCAAGAATAGAAGTAACCTGATCCATATCCTGTATACTTGTTGTTGCTTTTACAACTTTGCCATTTTTATAATACATAGTAAATGGTAATCCCATAAAACCTGCACACTCAGGAGCATTTTTAATTACATGTGCGTCCGGACCATCAAAATCCATATCATAAAATTTTACATTTTTGTATTTATCCTCAAGTTCTTCCATAATGTCGTATACCGGTAAACACATTGGCCCCATTCTTCCACAACATATCATTACATTTTCGTTCTCTTCCATGATTTTTTTGTGTTCATCAACACTTTCAACGTGTTTTAAATTAGTCATTAACATAATATTATTCTTTTTTTAAGTGATTAAAATTATTTTATATAGACAAATCTACATATCAATATGTATGCCATTGATATTTTTCGGAAAAATTGTCAGTAATTTGGGAATAATGGGATTACAGTTTTTAAATAAATCATTGAAATGATTAAGAATATAAAACTTATTGCAAATCAATTTGCAATGATCTGCAAAAAGCATGATATGTTAAGGCAACCTCTAATAATAAATTATAATATGACTATTGGATTATATACCTAATCCATATTTTATAAATTATTATTACCCTTGAATATTAGGTGCTTAGCGCCTGCCTGCCGCAGGCAGGGATTTGTTTATAAATTGAATATCTTTATAAAAATTACTGAAAAGTCTATAAGACATAGCCCCCGATAGCTATCGGGGTAGCACCTTCTTTAAAATTATAGGAAATCAATCCGATAGTCATAAATTAAAAAATAAACTATTCGTATCTAAGTGTTTGAGCCGGATTTAACATTGCTGTTTTGTAGGCTCTATAGGTAATAATAATCATAGCAATTACCAGAGTTAGAATTCCTGACAAAAAATATATTCCCCAATTTGTTGAAATATGCCTTGAGTAGCTTTCTAACCAGTTTGTTGTAAAATAGTAAGTAATAGGCCACGAAATAATATTAGCAACAAGCAATAACCATATAAATTCTTTAGCCATTAAACTGATAATTGCTCCCGTAGAAGAACCAAGTGCTCTTCTAATTCCAATTTCTTTAGTACGCTGTTCGGCAAGGAATGAAGTTAAGCCTACCAATCCCATACTGGCAATAATTATAGCCAGAACAGTTAACATCACCGAAAATCTTCCAAATCTCAATTCATCTTTATACAGTTCATCTAACTGCTGATCAAAAAATTGGTATTCAAAAGGACGAGTTGGAACAAATTCATTCCATACGGATTCGATATGATCAAGAACTTCTTTGTGATTATTTGAGCTGTATCGAATTGAAATAATCCTTGCAAATATTTCCGGTTGATGAAACATATCCAAAATAAACTTATTCACAGGACGATGAAGTGACATCGCATTAAAGTCTTTATAAACTCCAATTACTCTTTCATCACCATCATTAGAAACAATTCTTTTTCCGATAGCTTCTTCGTTTGTCCATCCCAAATCTTTTGCCATTGTTTCATTAATCATAACTGCATTCACCGTATCGCTCGGAAAATCTCTTGAGAAAGCACGCCCCTCAATAACCTCAATATCGAAAGTTTCAATAAAATCCCAATCTACAAGAAAAGTAGGAATATAAAATCTTTGCCCGGGTGTTAAACCCTCAACCTCGTAATCACGAGTATTATGATTTATACCCAGATAATCTTCGGCTCCGGTAACAAAATCAATATCTTTATGACTCAGTAATTCTTGCCTGAAAGCTTCATGATTATTAAACAGCTGACCAACCCTTTCTATATTAATGATATGGTCTTTTTTAAATCCAAGTTCAGCATTTCGTAAAAACTTCAATTGTGCAAACACCACCAAACTACCAATAATAAGGCTAATTGAAATAGAAAACTGAACAATAACCAGCACTTTTCTTGTTGTTCCTGATTTAGCTCCACCCTTTAAAGCTCCTTTTAACACTTTTAGAAGTTTAAATGATGAAAGTATGAATGCAGGATAAGCACCGGCTATTAAACCAACAACAAATGCAACACCAATAATAAATCCAAGTATTTTTAATTCAACTAAAAATGCAGGTGTAATATTTTTTCCTGTAAAGTTATTATAACCGGGAAGTAAAAGCTCTACAATAATTATTGCAATTAACATAGCTATGAAACTTTGTACAACAGCTTCTCCTAAAAACTGAAAAATAAGTTTCTTTCGTGAACTTCCAAACACCTTTTTCATACCAATCTCTTTTGCCCTTCCGGCCGAACTGGCAGTTGTGAGGTTCATGAAGTTTATACATGCTAAAGCCAAAATAATGACAGCAATAATTGATAAGATATAGACATAAACAATATTACTGTTAGGTCGCATTTCATAAACATGATGCGACTTTAAATGAATATCTGTAAGTGATTGTAAATATAATGTTACATCGGCATCTTGTAAATCGTTATAATGCTTTTCATAAAATTCCGGAAATCTTTCATTCAATAACTCCGGGTCTGTTCCCTCGTGCAACAATACGTAGGTCCAACATGGGTTCCAAATCCATGTTTGTGGTAACTGCCCATTTGGGCTAAATTGCCGGAAAGTATTTAAAGAACCTAATATATCAATTTTTAAATGAGATTGAGTTGGCAAATCTTCAATAACACCGGTAATCTCAAAATTAAAACCTTCCTCAACTCTTAACACTTTTCCAATAGCAGGTTCATCACCAAAATATCGTTTTGCAGTAGATTCAGTAACTACTATTGTTCCGGGATTATCTAAAGCAGTTTCCGGATTACCTTCAATAAAAGGAAACGAAAATATATCAAATACGGTTGAATCTGCTAACATAAAATGAGGCTCGTTAAATCGAATTATTTCATCATCACTTTTCTGGTAATCGAAAAACCATTGATTTCTTAACTGGTTAAAAAACCTAACCTGATTTTCTACTATTCCCGGGTAATCAAGCACAAGAGTTGGTCCAGCCGGAAAAGAAAGGGTTGCAGCATCTTCATCAACGTCATTACTGTTGTATAATCGATTTACCCGATATATTCTATCTGCATTTTCGTGGTAATTATCGTATCTTAATTCATCATTAATGTACAATACAATAAAAATAAAACTGGCTAAACCAATGGCTAATCCTCCAATATTTATAATTGAATAGTTCCAATATTTAAGGATATTTCTTAATGCAATCTTTATGTTATGTCTAAACATTTTATGGCTATTCAATGAATTTAGATTTAATAATCAAAATACATTCCAAAAGGCATAAAACACTGTCACCCTACAACTTAATAATTAATTACAATCTTATTAAGTGTTCGATTTTGAACATTTATGTTCAATTCTGCACTATATTAAATTTTACCTGAATAATATTATACTATGATTTTAGAAAAAGAAAAAGGCTATCTTTAAATAAATAGCCTTTAAGTTATGTAGTACAATTAAACTGGTTTATTCCACCCTTAACGATTCGACTGGATTTGTATTAGCAGCTCTCCAAGCCTGGAAACCTACTGTTATAAATGTTATTGCCACAGTAATTAATCCTGCTAAAACAAATATGAATAAGCCCAAGTTAGTTCTGTATACAAATTGCTGTAACCAATCGCGCATAAAATAAAATGCTAAAGGAAAAGCAATAATTAATGAAATAGAAACAAGTATCAAAAATTCCTTTGAAATTAAACGAACAACACTTCCTTCAGTAGCACCAACCACTTTTCTAATTCCAATTTCTTTTTTCCGTTGTTCAACAGTATAGGAAGCCAAGCCAAATAAACCTAAACATGCAATTAAAATCGCTAAAACAGTAAATAAGGTAAAGATAAATCCTCGTTTTTCGTCTGCACCAAATTGTTCACTAAACCTATCGGATAAAAATGAATATTCAAATGGATGCTCAGGAAATATTTCATTCCATCTGCTTTCAATATAACGAATTGTTCCCTGAACATCATCATCTTTCAATTTAGCATAAACAACTCTGTTATTTACTCTATAAAGAAGCATTAATGTCTCAATTTCATTATACATACCTGTTTGATGATAATCCTGCATTAATCCCACAACAGTAGCCATAATAATATCTCTTCCATCTCTTCCCTGCATTTGAACTTTCTTACCCAATGGTTGATCCCAATTTAAGCGCTTGGCCATTGTTTCATTTACAATAGCACCAAGCATTGTATCCGAAGGCATATCTTCCTGAAAATCTCGTCCTTCTAACATATTTATTCCTAAGGCTTCAACAAAATCGTGATCAACAGTAGCAAAATTAATTCCGCGTTGCTGCATACCATCATCGGTCTCGACATTAAAAAGAACTTTGCCCGATCCCTCTCCTATTCTTGTATTTGTTGATCCCACACTTAAAATACCAGGATTATTAAGTAAGGCTTGTTTTAAAACCGGATATTTATGTACCATATCACGTGTTGAGAGTTCAAGGCTTATAACATTTTTCATATCATAGCCTAAATCTTTGGTTTTCAAATAATTTAATTGTTTAAACACTACTAATGTTGAAACAATCATAGCAACCGAAATGGTAAATTGAATAACCACTAACACTTTCCTGAATAAGCTACCTGATGATCCTTTAGTAATTTCTCCTTTTAAAACAGAAACAGGACTAAATCTGGATAAATAAAAAGCAGGATAACTTCCACCAAAAACACCAATAAAAATAACTACTGCAATTATGCTTAATATGATTACCGGGCTATATAAAACATCAAGATTAAATGATTTCCCTGCCAATTGATTAAATTGTGGAATTAAAAGTATTACCAATATAATACTCAAAATAAGAGATATAAATGTAAGAACAGTAGATTCTGTCAAAAATTGAAAGATCAGTCCACTACGATGTGAACCAACTACTTTTCTTAAACCAACTTCGCGTGCTCTTTTTGTTGACCGGGCAGTTGCCAGATTCATATAGTTCATTGCAGCTATAAGAATAAGAAACAGGGCTACAATTCCAAATATTACAACGTAAGCCATACTTCCTGTCGGTTCCGGTTCTCCGGCACTTGTAGATTTAAGATGAATATCAACAATTGGCTCAAGAATATATTCAATATTAATGTCCATACGTTCAAATATCTCTGCCATATATATATCATACATTTCTTGAATTTTCAACTCAAGCTCTTTATGGTCTAAACCCTCAGGCAATAATAAGTATGTAAATACTCCAAAATTTCCCCAACTACCCATTTCTTCAGGCAAGCTTTTTCTTGAAGCAATTGCATCATATCTATAATGAGAATTAAAAGGAATATTTTTTATTACACCTGTTACTTTGTATACATCATCACCATTTACTAATGATTTGCCCATCGGGTCTTCTTTTCCAAAATATTTTGCTGCTACATTTTCTGTTAATACAATTGTATTTGGTTCAACTAAAGCATTTTTCGGATTACCTTTAATAAACTCATAAGTAAAAACATCAAATACTGTGGTATCTGCATAAATAAAATCTTCTTCAAAAAACTCTTTATCTTCATATTTAAAAAGCTCTCGTCCAAATGGTATAAACCTAACTGAAGCTTCAATCTCAGGATAATCTTCTACCACCTGAGGGCCAAAAGGTATTTGAGCTACAATCCATGTAAATTCATCGTCAGTTTCCGAAATATGTGAAGAAACACGAAAAATACGATCGGCATTTTCATTGTAGCGATCGTAGCTTACTTCATCAGCAATGTATATTATCAGAAATAATGCACTTGCTATACCAAGTGTTAGTCCCAAAATATTTAAGCTACTATAACCAAAATCTTTAAAGATATTACGAATAGCGGTTTTAATTAAATTATTAAGCATAATATGTATTTTAAATTATTATTACAAAAACTCTCATAATTATCAAAATAAAATTCAAACATCTGAATGTTTCATAATTCGTGCCAACAGATAATAAAAACTGATATGCAATACTTTATGATTTATATCAAAAAATATATCCGACCGATTTCGTACATATTTGTACAATATCGGGCAAATGCATTTTTGAAACAGAGCGAAATTTTATTCGTATCTTAGGCTATCTACAGGATTAGCCTTTGCAGACTTTATTGCCTAAAGGCTTACTGTTATCACTGCTATTAACAAACCCAATATTCCTGCAGCAACAACGAAAAAGGATTATTTCTTTTATGTTAAATAAATTCTATTTAAAATATTTTTTAGTATTTTTTAGTATTTTAGACTAATAAATAATTGTAATATGAAGAAATTATCTATCATCCTTTTATTTCTGGGATTAATTTTTTCCCAAATAATAGTCGTAAGATTCAATCTTAATGACGGTTTCGAATTCCATAATTACTGGATTAAAATTTTACCAATTGCCGATTATGCCGGCAAGTATTCACCAGAACTTTATTTAACATCTACTGTTTTAGGATATATTGCCTTTGTAATATTTGGGATTTTAAATACTAACAAAGTAAAATCACCTGGTATATTTAAATCAGCATTAATGTTTTCTGCTATAACAATTGTCGTTACTTTTTTTGAGTTCACAAGTATATTGGAAGATTTAAACTCTACATTCCACGGAAAACATTTCAGAATTGGTTGGTTATTATTCTTACTCGGATTATGGATTTTTAATAAAAAATATCTTTCAAAAAAATAATGGGCAAAATGTCATCAATTAAAATAAATAAAATAATTGAAACCATTTTTATAATTATATTTATTATAATTATTCCATTAATTTATACCCGAAAAACACCCGATAACCAAATTGTCATACGATTTATATTGCTAAGTATTTCTCTTTTATTTTTTTTATTACTTCTTTATCTAAAATCAATAAAGAATAAGAAGTTACTTATAAAAGATTATTCATTTTATTTCTTCTTATTATTAATCATATATACCATTATTAGCGGAATTGGATTATTTTATACTGTTAATTTAACAGATGGCATCTTCTCCTTTTCAAAAATTATTTTATTTGGGATTTTAATCATCTTAATGTTTTTAAACTTTGATGACCCAATTTTATTGATTAATAAGTTAACCAAAGCATTTACCGTTTTAGGATTTTTAATAATTATAATTGGTATTTACCAGTTAATTGATTTATCCATATCGGAATCCATAAGTCACAATAATCTATATAAAATCACAGCTACATTTGGTCATAAAAATATTTTTGCACAAATACTATTATTATGTTTTCCTTTCTCTATTTATGTATTATTTGAACGTAGATTTTTATGGAAATTGGTTAGTGTTTTTAACATTCTATCGATTGTAATACTACTTACTGTCTTAATGACAAGGTCTGTTTGGGTTGCCGGAGTACTAGCTTTTATTATTACATCTGTTATAGGAATATTTACATTTAAGTCTAACTATATTAATCTTAAAAAACTGGGCTTATTTATAGTCCCGTTAATCATATTAATATTAGCTACAGCGATTTTATACTCAGAATTTGATCAATCATCTGCTTTTAAAAAACAAATAACAAAAACGTTTAAATTTAATTATGGAAGTACCAAAGATCGAATTACACTTTGGGAAAAATCATTAGAATTAGCAAAAGAAAAACCACTTTTAGGCTATGGAGTAGGAAGTTGGAAAATAAATATTTTAAAATACGGGAATCAAAATTTAAAATCGGAAGATAACCTAACATTTTACCAACGACCACATAACGATTTTATCTGGATATTATGCGAACAGGGTATCATAGCCTTAATTTGTTATTTATCAATCTTTATAATTAGTATTTACACTGCAATCAAATTATTGAAAAGTGATATTAAAAAGAAAATTAAAATCTATGTCCTATTAATGATATATGCTTTAGTAAGTTATTTAATTTTCTCATTTTTTAGTTTCCCAATGGATAGAATTGAATTTATTGTATTTATCTCATTTATTTTTGCATCATTAATTTCCTTAAGTAATAATCTTATAATAAATAAGAAATCAGTTATACAAATAGATACAAAGTACTTAGCAATTTCTATCTCTGTTATTTTATTTTTAACAATTTTATTAGGATTAAATCGATTAAATTCTGAAATTCATCTTAAGAAAGCTTATCAGGCTAGAGCTAAAAATGATTGGAACACATTAATATCTGAAATTGATAAATCCGGTAAAACAATTTATAAGATAGATCCTTTTAGCACGCCACTTTCCTGGTACAGAGGTTTGGCGAACTTTAATCTGGGGAATTATACTGAAGCATGTTCTGATTTTAATGATGCATATAAAATAAATCCATACCATATTCATGTTTTAAACAATTTAGCAACTTGTAAAGGAATAGCGAATGAATATGATTCAGCACTATCATTATATAAACAGGCACTAAAAATCGCTCCGAATTTTGAAGATGCGATTTATAATATTTGTGGAATATATCAGAAGTTAAATGATATTGACAATGCTATTTCTTACTTGAGAAAAGTAAAGAATCCGAAAAATAAAGCCCGGTATAACAAAGTTATTCTTATCTTAGTAAAGCAAAAACTGTATGCTCTGGCTAAAATTAACCAGGAAGAAAAAATCAAAATTTACATTCAATCATTATCAGAAGATAATAAGAAAATAATAGAGATATTTCATGAATCAGTTAAGAACAATTATTCAATTGAACAACAAGTTTTAATAAACACTCAAAAAGAATAACTAAATACAACACACGGAAATGAAGAAGATAATTCCAATTATAATATTCAGCCTGATTTTTAGCAATTTAAAATCACAAGAAATTATTAATGTTGATCCCAACAATTCAGTTCAGGGAGAAAGTATTGATCTTACCATAACAGGTCAAGATGCACACTTTATGCAGGCAACAAATACTACTCTTTGGTTTAGCCAGGGAAGCTCAACCATACTTGACCCGGTTTATTTTGACGTGCAAAATGACAATAGCATTCTTGCAAACTTTTCTTTTAGTCTTTTCGACCCAAGCGGAGATTATAATGTTAATGTAAGTAACTCAATTGATGAAGATTTAACGTTAGAAAATGGCTTTACATTAAATACATATTCAACAGATACATTTCTTGTTTCGGTAGAACCATCTGAAGCTCATCAGAACGAAACGATAGGATTAACAATTTCTGGCTACAACACCAATTTTGGGCAAGCTTCAAATACAATTTGGTTTAATCAGGGAAGTAATACTATTTATCCTTATTATCAATATGCAATAAATAACAACGAAATAAGCGCTTATTTTTCATTTTATGAATCTCATCCAACAGGATTATACGATTTAAATGTTCAGAATTCAGTCGACGGCACTCTTTTACTAGAAGATGAGTTTACTTTACTATCATATCCAAAACTAGTATCGGTTACGCCAGATGAAGTAAATAAAGGCGATATTATAGAATTAACCATTACAGGCGAAAATACCAGTTTTAATCAAGCCTCAAATACTGTTTGGTTTTCGCAAGGTAGTGAAACAACAATTTATCCAGTAAACACAGATATAGTCAGCGATTCTAAAATAATTGCTGAATTTGCTTTTTTCAATACATACGAAACAGGCACTTATGATGTTAATGTTTATAATTATTTAGATAGTTACTTATATCTTGAAAATGGATTTTTACTTAATGAGAATCCTACTCCTCCGCAATTAATCTCTATTAGCCCGGACAAATCTCCCAGAAACCAAAGCATAACATTATCAATATCCGGGCAAAATACAAATTTTAATCAGGCAACCAATGTTGTATGGCTTAATCAGGGAAATTCTACAATTCAAGCTGATACTTTTATAGTAATTACAAATACTGAAATACAAGCTGATTTTGCTTTTAACATATCCGATTCAGTAGGTTATTATAAGGTTAATATTTATAACGATTTTGACGGGGATTTATATCTTGAAAATAGCTTTACACTTGATTACGGGACTTTTATTTCATACAATGAACTAAATCAAATCTTAGTTTTTCCAAACCCGACTAATGGAAATTTCAGGATTGATAATATTCCAAATTTTAACTGTACAATTAATATTATTAACATAAACGGGGAAATAATAAAAACCTATATTAACAAAAATAATTCATACATAGACATATCTCTTTCAAATCTTAAAGGATATTATTTTGTACGAATCAGTAATAATGATTTTCAGGTAACGCGAAAAATACTGGTATTCTAAAAAGTAAAAGTATAAGAAATCAGCTTTAACCAACGCTATATTAAAATTTGAGAAAAGTTTTATCGAGGTTAATCCTATATCCGGCAGTCAATATCCATGTACCATCCAATGGAGAATCATTTTCAGTTTTCAACTTCATATAATCTAACATAAAACCAAAAACGCCTATACCATAACCAAAAGTCTGGTATTTTCTGTTTCCCTTTGTTTCATGTTCTATCTGCCGGCCATGACGAAAAGCAAAGTATACGATATCAGAATAGCTAAATCGCAGTTCACTTCCAAATTTATGTTTTATTTCGTTCACTTCTTCTTCAAAACCTCCCGGAGCATCATAGAGAGACTGATACAAAGCTTTAAAAGAACTAATATCAGGATTGTAGCCATCAATAATATTCCCTTCTGTATCGTATATTGGAAGAGTTGGAACAAGATATTTTTCGACCTGGTAACCAAGTTCTATATTGAATCTAAATTTATGGGGTAGATCAATATCAGGATTAATAAACAAACCTGCCATAAACCGTGTGGGTATAAACCTTTTATCAAAACTGGTGTATGAAACTCTGGGTCCGAAATCTGTTATTGCAACTCCCAAACTTGTATTTAACCATGACGATTGGTTTAGCTTATATTTTTTATCATAGTTAAACCCAATATCGATGGCAAATGAATTTATTGTTTTGGCATCAGGTAAATTCTCTCCAATTTTACTTCTTAAATATTTAATTGCAATACCTGTTGAAATTAACTTTTTAAACGAATGTGTATATCCAAGCTTAAAAAACAGTTCATAAGGATCAATCGTTCCTGTAAACTCTTCAACTTCGCTTATTAAATCAATGTGCCCCATATCGAAATAAGAAAAATTTATTCCCAATGCATTGGATGAGTCAATTGCATAAAATCCGGATACGCTTGAAATATTCAAATCATCAGTAATTTCTCTTAACCAGGGTTCATAACTAAGATTAATACCTGCATATGTAGCATTCCTTGATATTAAAGCAGGGTTTTGAAATAAACCTGTATTCTTATAAAAAAGTGATGAAACAACACCAACTTCGCCAAATCCTCCTAAACGGGCATTATTATTTATGTCTAAAATTGGTAAGGTATATTCAACATTATTAGTTTGCGAAAAGGAATGTAAACTAATAAATAATAAAAAAAGTATAATAATTCTTTTTATCATTTATTTTAATTTTTATCAAAATAAAAACCTGTAAAAATTTCAAATATTCCATATTCAGTATTACTAAATCCACCAACATTATTACAATTATTCGAATAACTTATTCCACCATGGCATTTCCAAATATCTATGCCAATCTTTATCTTGATATCATCATAATTATTATAAATACCACTTATCCACAATTTAGTAAAAAAGATAGTAGTTAAATTTATCTCGAGTAAGCTTCCATATTTAGGATTCATTCTCATTAGCAAACCAGGGTTTATAGAAACATTTTTGCCTTTCAAAAAATGGTAACCATATATTAAATTTAGATAACTCCTGGCAATCATACCTTCTTCACAATTATCATATAGATTAAGATCATTATATGATAGTGAAAAATAAAGTTTATCATTATATAAAAACATACCTCCAGATACTGAAAGTTGATTAAAATTCTTATCGTAACTATTAATTAACGGATCATAACCTTCATGAGTAATTATATTTGAGACATCAACCTTATATCCTGTGTTGTTAATACCAACTCCGAATTGAATATTAATTTTATTAAAATTAAAAATATATGAATAAGAATATCGGAATATTTTACTTCTAATTGGACCATTTTTATCTGAATTAAATAAAAGTCCCATTCCACTATTCATTTTTTCAATAGGAAGTTCCCCACTAATTCTAAAAGTTTCGGGGTGATCTTCAAAACCTATCCATTGAGTACGATAATAAATACCTCCTCTATATTGCTTATAACTTCCTGCATAGGCAGGATTAAACTCAAGTGGCTGTGGTATAAAATGTGCAATATCGGGTTGTTGCGAATATGCTATGGAAACTAAAGAAATAAATACAAGTATAGTAGCAATTAATCTCATAATTAACTTTCAGCTTTAAATTTCATTTTTGTAACATATCTTCCAATAAAATAAATAATCAGAAAACCTACATACCTGAATTTGAATAATTGTTTTTCAGTGTCAAACTCATTAATAATAACTAATATAATTGCTAGCACAATTATAAATACGATGTCATATACAACTGTTTTTTTCATAAAGATTGATGTTTTAAAACAAAACTTCGGAAGCTCCTATCAAAGATATAAGTATTTTGACAACACACAAGAATGCTTGCTTGCAGCAGGCAAGTGCGTTGTACTATGTAGCACAATTAACACAATGTCTGCTTTGTGGCATTAATAAAATTCTTCCAATTGGTATAGGCTTTTTACATTTTGCACATATTCCGAAATCATCTTCTCCCACCTGAGTAAGCATATATTTTAACTTTCCAAGGTTTTCTTCTACCTGTCGTAAAGCAGCTTCTGCAACACTCTTATTATTGATGGCATCCATTCTGGAAATTCTTCCAATAGCATTTTCAGGAGCAATTGGTTTTGTTATTTCTTTATACTCGACAATCGATTTTTTCATTTTATCGATTTCAGTAATGATTTTTTCCTTAATTTCGTTAATTATTTTGTCATCCATCACAATAATTTTAAACAAATTGATGTTTCGAATGTACTATTTTTTTCATACTTTCATTTTCAAACCTGGTTAATTAATGAATCTTCGTCATGAGAGTTGGAAATAGCAATAGAATTGGAAAGCGCAAAATTGAGCCTCGCAGACATAGCCTTAGCTATGATGAGAAGGGAGATTTGAGCATTTTCAATTATAGCAGATAATTTCAACCCGCAATAGATTATTTATTAATTATTCAGGTTAAATTAATCGTTTTTAAATTTATTAAGTCTATATAATCAAATCAAAACAATTAAATATGCGCAAAATTAGAACTAAGCTTTCAGTAATAGCCTTATTAATTGTGTTTACAGCACTTTCAACCAAGGCACAAAACGATGCCCGCTTATTGCGATTCCCTGATATCAATAATAACCTGATAGCCTTTGTATATGCAGGCGATATCTGGACAGTAGATGCAAACGGTGGAGATGCAAAAAGACTAACATCTCATATGGGATTGGAATTATTTCCAAGAATTTCTCCTGATGGAAATTGGATTGCATTTTCAGCTGAATATTCTGGTAGCAGACAAGTATATGTTATGCCGGCAAAAGGAGGAACTCCTCAACAATTAACTTATTATAACGATGTTGGAGAAATGCCTCCGCGAGGTGGTTTCGATAATGTTATTTTAGACTGGACACCAGATAGCAAGAATATATTGGTTAGAGGAAACAGAACTCCTTTTGGAGAACGAAACGGGAAATATTTTTTAGTTAGTATTGATGGTGGTTTAGAAAAACCATTACAAATAACAGATGGCGGTTTTGGTGTACTTTCTCCTGATGCAACTAAACTATGTTTTACACCAATAAGTAGAGAATTCAGAACATGGAAACGTTACAAAGGTGGCCGTGCTTCTGATATCTGGATTTATGATTTGAAAAAGGATCTATCAGAAAAGATAACTGATTTTGTTGGAACTGATCAAATCCCGGTTTGGTATAAAAACAAAATATATTTTGCTTCCGACAGAGATTTAACTTTAAACATTTATAGTTACGATCTGGACACCAAAGAAACAAAACAAATTACAACTCATTCTGAATTTGATGTAATGTGGCCTTCAGGCGAAAACGGAATGATTGCTTATGAAAATGGCGGATACATTTATAAACTAAATGTTGAAACCGGAAAAACTGAGAAAGTAACCGTTAATATAAGTTTCGATAACCCAAATATTATTCCGTATTTTAAAAACGTAAGTGATTTTATAGAAGGAGTTGCAATATCGCCAAGTGGGAAACGTGCTTTATTTGATGCCCGTGGTGATATCTTTTCTGTTCCAGCCGAAAACGGTTTTACAATAAACCTTACTAAAACTCAAGGTATTCGTGAAATGTCTCCGGCATGGTCGCCAAACGGGAAATATATTTCTTACATTTCTGATGCAACAGGCGAATACGAAATTTATCTTTTAGAAAATAAAAAAGGAGCTAAAGCCAAACAGTTAACTTTTAACTCAAGAGCATGGAAATATGATCCTATATGGTCGCCAGACAGTAAATATTTATTATTTTCCGATCGTACTTTAAAACTGCAATATATCGATATTGCTACGGGTACAATAAAAGTTGTTGCAAGTGCTTATTCTAATGAAATCAGAGATTACAGTTTTTCACCGGATTCAAAATGGGTTACCTATACTAATAATAGCGAAAATAGTAATAGTGCAATTTGGGTTTATAATCTTGTCACTGGTCAGAATCATAAATTAACCGATGATACTTTTGCTGATAACAGTCCTGTTTTCTCAAAATGCGGTGATTATATTTTCTTCTTATCAAATCGTGATTTCAATCTTAATTTTTCAAGTTTTGAATTTACTTACTTATATAATGATGCAACCAGAATTTATGCATTGGCTTTAAGAAAAGATAGTCCAAAGCTGTTCAAATTCAAAAATGATGTTGTAACTGTAAAATCTGAAGATTCATCAAAAGACAAAAAAGGTAAAAAAGATAAAAAAGACAATGATGAACCGGAGAAAAAAGAACTTAATATTAAAATTGATTTTGACGGTATTACTGCCAGGATAATGGATTTACCAATTGAAGACGGTAATTACAGATTCCTTGAAGCTGTTGAAGGAGGAATCCTATATGGTGCTAAAGAAGGATTACATAAATATGATATTTCAGAAGAAAAAGACGAGTTAATTATATCTGATGTCAGATGGGCAATACTATCTGCTGATGGTAAAAAAATGCTTTATACAACAAAAGGTGATTATGGTATTGTGAAAATTTCACCAAAACAAAAAGCTGGTGATGGCAAATTAGATTTAAGTAATGTAGAAATGAAAATTGATCCTAAAAAAGAATGGGAACAGATTTATACCGATGGATGGAGAATATTCAGAGATTACTTTTATGTTTCGAACTTACATAATATCGATTGGGCCGGTTTAAAAGCTAAATATGCTCAATTATTACCTTATGTAAGCCACAGAGCCGATTTAGACTATGTTTTCTGTGAAATTGTTGCAGAATCGAATACAGGTCATGCTTATGATAATTATGGCGATTTTGAAAAAGTAAAACGCATTGATGGCGGTTTATTAGGGGCAGAATTTAAAGTTGATGAAAATGCAAATCGCTATATCATTTCTAAAATTTACAAAGGCGAAAACTGGAATGATGCTCGTAAATCTCCTTTAACTGAACAAGGTATAAATATTAAAGAAGGAGATTATTTAATTAACCTGAATGGAAATAATGTAACATTAGCTGATAATCCTTATAAATTTCTTGAAAATACAGCAGGTAAACATATTGAGATTACAGTAAATTCAGCACCTTCTGAAACAGGAGCTAAAACTTATACCGTAAAAACTATAAGTAGTGAATTGAATTTATTCTATTTAGATTGGGTTGAAGCGCGTCGTGCAATGGTTGAAAAACTTTCCGGTGGAAGAATTGGTTATATTCATGTTCCAAACACCGCAGTAGCAGGTAATTATGAACTGCATCGTGGAATGTATGCTTATCATAACAAAGAAGCATTAATTATTGATGATCGCTTTAATGGTGGTGGTTTTATTCCTGAAAATATGGCCGACATGCTTGATCGTAAAACTTTAAGCTACTGGCACAGAAATGGTTTACATCCTATGAAATCTCCCGCTATTGCTCATGACGGTCCAAAAGTTATGTTAATTAACGGTTATTCATCTTCGGGTGGAGATGCTTTTCCTTATTATTTCAAAAAGAAAGGTTTAGGGGTTCTTATTGGAACCAGAACATGGGGTGGATTAGTTGGTATTAGCGGTAATGCCGGACTAGTTGATGGTGGTTATATTGCAGTTCCTAGATTTGGAGTTTACGACGAAAACGAAGAATGGATAATTGAAGGTGTTGGCGTTTATCCAGATATTGAAGTTGTAGATGAACCACATTTAACCGCAAAAGGAATTGATCCCAGTATTGAAGAAGCAGTTAAAGTTTTATTGAAAGAACTAAAAGAAAATCCTGTAAAGAAACCAAAATCACCTGATGCACCTGATCGCTCAGGATGGATTGAAAAAGAAATAAAATAAACAGCATATTAAAGCCGGATTTACTCCGGCTTTTTTAGTATCATTTTACTATTATTGGTTAAAGTATCCTAAATTAAATTTTATTTGGAATTTGACATTTGACATTTAGCGTCTTGGGTTATGATCCAGGTAATTATTTAAAGGATCTGAAACACTTGTATTTAACGATTTAATCCAATCAATTAATGGTTGCCTGTAATGAACTGACGTATTCATAGGCTCATCGTCATATTCAGAAAAGTTGTTGTCAGAAAGCGAATATAAAAAATCAGTTGTTAGAACAGTATACGTCGAATCGGTATGGATTGGGGTTCCATCCATTAGTTTAAAACCATCAACAGTTGTCATACCTCCAACTAAAAAATCATCAACAACATCTATAAGTTCAGCTCCTGTTAAATCAAGTTCCAAAATTACATTTTCAAATGGCAAAAGTCCAACAATAGATTCCAAAGTAATATCTCCCTGGAAAATATCCTGACGTATTCCACCGGAATTTGTTAATGACACATCAGCATTTGGAAAAGTATAAAACCACGAATCACAAACCATATTTCCCATTTCGGTAGTTGATCTAAAAATGGTTTCATCAGCATATCCAATAATCTCTGCTAATTCTTCTTCTGTTTGATCAATCCAGTAGTCAACTATATCCTGAATATCAGAATCAATATTATGCATATTATTCCAAACAATTTTATAATCAAAATTAATCGTTTCACCTGTTATTCTGTTATAATCAAATTCAACTTTTGCATAAGCTCTCATATTACTACCTGCCTGAATCAGTACTACACCATTTGATTCCTTTGCTACTACCTGATGACAATGTCCTCCGCCTATTATACAAATTCCATTTGCCTTAGCAACTGATACCAGTTCTTCCATTTCATATTCACAGATATGTCCTACCAGAATTAACACCTCTGCTCCTTCGTTTTTTGCTTTTACCGAATATTCTGCGACTGCCTCTGAATACGAGGTAAACTCAAAATCGGCTACATTTACCGGGGCAGTTGTATAAGGTGTACTTAAAGTAGACAATCCAATTATTCCAATTTTTACTCCCTCTACTTCTTTAATGATATAAGGCTTAGCAAATTCAGGAATTTCTCCTGAACTTTTATATTTTAAATTGGCTGAGATTAGAGGAAAACTCATTTGTTCAAGTCTGGCATTTAAACCTTCTGCCTTGAAATCAAACTCATGATTTCCAATAGCAGCAACATCATACTCCATTGCATTCATAACCTCTACCATCGATTCCCCTTGAAACCATGTTGAAATAGCAGGCCCTGTCCACATATCGCCACCACTTAGAATTAAATATTTATCTGAACCATCATAAGCTTCAACAGATTTCCACATGTTCATTAAACCTGCAGCTCCATCATAATCGTTTGTTGGTTCCATCCATCCATGTTCATCATTGGTGTAAAAAACAACGATATTCACCAAACTATCTTCAGTCGTATTTTCATTATTATTTGTTGACTGATTATTATTCTCACAAGAAATGAAAATAGAAGCCCCAAGTATGAATAAAAAATAAATTATGTTTTTCATTTTATAAGAATTTATCTAGATCAAATATACAACTAAATATTAATCATTGTTAACTTCAAATAAATCTTAGAACATATATAGCTTATTTACTGATGTTTACAGATTGCATAACTTAATAATAAATATTTTAACTTAACTTTTAGTTGCTTAACTTAATATTAAGTTGTATAATTGTGTCATAATTTTATTAAACATTTCGTTATTAATAAAAACTATGGCAAAAAGAGAACTAGCAGCAATTAATGCGGGAACAATGGCAGACATTGCATTTTTATTATTAATTTTTTTCCTGGTAGCAACTACAATGGATATTGATACAGGTATGATTCGTGTGTTATCACCTCCATCTGACACACCACCACCGGAAATAAAAGAACGAAACGTTTGGGTAGTACTAGTTAATGCTAACGATCAACTCATGGTAGAAGGAGAACAAATGCCTCTGTCTATGTTACGCCGAAGAACTAAAGAATTTCTTTTAAATACTCAAAATAAAGAAAACCTCCCTGAAAAAAGGAAAGAAAATATCGATCCATTTGGAGATATTGAAGTTTCTAAAGGAATAATTTCAGTTAAAAATGACAGAGCAACTTCCTACGGGATGTTTATAAAAGTAATGAATGAGTTGGTAGCAGCCGGTAACGAAGTTAAAGATGAATTCAGCATGAAAAAATTTGGTAAAAAATATAACGACTTACCAAAACATTTAAAGTCGGCAGTTAAAGCAGCTGTTCCCGCTGTAATTTCCGAATCTGAACCGATACATGTAAAAAATTAATTTTGAGTCAAGAGTTCGGAGTTAAGAGTTTTAAAAAACAGATAGGTGCTTAGCGGATATACTAATAAATCCGTAATTAAATTTATAAAAACATAACACAAATATAATTAACCGCTTAGCACCTCCGCAAACTAACAATGAAAAATATGGCAACATTAACAAAAGCAGAAGAAAAAATCATGAAAATTCTCTGGAAAATAGAGAAAGGTTTTATAAACGATATTCTTGAACAGTTTCCTGATCCAAAGCCTCCATACAACTCTGTTTCAACTATAGTTAGGGTGTTAGTAAAAAAGAAAATTGTTTCCTTCAATAAATACGGTAATACATATCAGTATTATCCACTCATTACAAAAGAAGAATACAGGAAAAGTCAAATGGGCAGGCTTATAAAAGATTACTATAATAACTCATTAAAACAAGTTGTTAATTTCTTTTCGGAAAATAAAAACCTGGATATTGACGAAGTTGAAGAAGTTATGAAAATGCTTAACGAAATAAAAAATAAGAAAAAGAATGGTTAAATTTTTATTGTACTTATTTGAATCCGGATTATGTTTATCTATTCTGTTACTGGTTTACATTTTCTTTTTCCGAAAAGAAACATATTTCCGGTTTAACCGGATATACCTGATTTCAATTATGTTCTTTTCTCTAACAATTCCAATTGTTCATGTAAGTTTTAATGTTTCAAGCACACATAAATTTGAATCTCCTTTTAAGGAAATAGGAAAATTCAGAAGCTACTACGAACAACTTATTGCAATGACAGATCCTGAATATTTATATTCACAAAACAATCAAAATAATTCAGGATTCGAAGAATTTGATTTTTATAGTTATTCCAACACCTTAAAAAGTGAAGAAAACATTAAGAATAGTGCTATTGAAACACGTTATGAATTACAATCAACAAAAAATATAAAAATTTCAATTGCACAGTTACTTTTAATTACATATATAATTGGAGTAATCGTTTTTCTTTCAAGGATTTTAATATTATTTAAATGGGTTTATAAAACCATATCAAATAATATTGTTGAATACAGGAATGATGTAAAACTAATTAAAGTAAATGAGAACCTTCCTCCTTTTTCTTTTCTGGGCTATGTTTTCCTAAACAAGAATATTGTAAGCAGTAATAAATCGGATCAGGTTCTTGCTCACGAAAAAGTACACATTATACAAAAGCATTCTGTTGATTTATTATTGGCACATTTTTTAACAATTTTCCAGTGGTTCAATCCCTTAGTATGGATATTGCAAAAAGCAATAAAAACAAACCATGAATATATTGCCGATAGTGAGGTTGTAAGGAAAGGCTACAATCTATTCGATTACCAGGAATTATTACTCAATCAATTTATTTCAATACCATCTGTCGAACTTGTAAACAATTTTAATCTAATATCAATTAAAAAACGCATTACCATGATGAACAAAATCAAATCCGGATTTAAAGCCAAACTAAAGGCTTTTCTAATTATTCCATTTGCAATTATAACTTTTTTACTTTTTGCTAATTTAACAGTAAATGGTCCAAGTAAAGTTTTAAAAAACTTCTCGTTTTTTGAGAATCAAAATAATGTAAAACAAGTTAAAGGTTTATGGAAAAACGAAACAAAAGATACCTATGGATACTTGATTAAATTTACTAAAAATAAATTCTCTTTGCTGGAAGACCTGGTTAAGCTAAAAGAGTACGATTATAAAATTAAGGATAACAATATAGTTTTAAACGTACCTAATGGTGAGCCAATTGAATTAAAATTTCAAATCACAAACAATAAAATTAAAATTTGGTGGAATGATTCAAATAGTTCTGAATTTACCAAAACAGATTTTGAAAATTCGTTGGATATATTTTTAGCTGATAAAAACTTAAAAATAACTCCACCAACAGTAAAAAATTATAAAAAATTAGAAAGGCCTGAATTATGTCTTTTTGTTGGCATACACGAAAATAAAGTCATAGTCCAAAATCAAACTGGAGAATTTGCTGATTTAGAAAAATTAATACTAGAGGAAAAATCAAAATTTAATCAACTTGATTTAAATATTGTTACTATACAATTAGCTGTAGATGAAAATACAGCAATGAAACAAGTTTCTGTTCTATATGAAATTCTTAGAAGAAATAACTTATTAAAGGTTGGGTTTGTGTGTTATCCTGATGATAATACAACTAATTTATACCCTCCTACTGCTTTTACACGTAAACTTCCTCCTATGGACGTAGAGAAAATTACTATAGAAGATCTTCCAGCTATGTCAATTAAGTATTTTGAAATAGATGCTACAAACAGTGCGAATACTCCCGAAAAAATAAAACCTAAGCTTACTAAATTTATAGCCGAATCAGAGAAATACATCAAGTGCTTAGTATTTAATAACTCTACTACTTATAAAAATTACACTGAGTATAACGATATGGTATGGACTGTGATATTTGAATTCAGAAATCAATATGCGCTTGAAAAATATAATATTGAGTATGAAAGTTTAGGGAAAAAATTACAAAAAGAGGTAAGGAAGAAATATCCTATAATACTTTCTCAAAAGAATACAGACGAAGATGAATACGAAAAGTAATTAAATCAATAATGAGAAAGATACTTTTCATTATCATACTAAATATTTTTTTACTTGTATTATGTAAAACGGAACGTGATCCTGTAAGGATTATTCAGGAAACCATCAATTCAATTGACACGATCAATTCCATTTCATATAATCAGCATCTTGTAAGAACCAATCCTCAAAATACAGATAAAATTATTGAAAGAGACCGGAGTTTTTTATATAAAAAACTCCCAGAGGATTCAATTACAGGTGCAAAAGCCCATATATATTATTATTCGGAAGGTTTACTTGTATTCGAAGATATTTATGATGGTAACTTTTTGATACGCAAAAATAACTATGACAGTACCGTAAGGTTTTATGATTTAATAAAATATCCTGAAATTAAAAAAAGTAATCGGTTTTGGAGAAAAAATACTCCATATACTATGCAAGCTATGCTTGATTTTATCTTGAAAAATCAAAGTGAATATAAAATTGACTTACTAAATGATACTATTATTGATAACATCGAATGTTTTTGTGTACAAACAACTCTGGAGGATAAAAGTACCATGCCCGGCTTTAATAGTGATTTTACAGAAAGCCCAGGATGTATTGAAACTTCATATTTCTATATAAATAAATACAATTATTATCCACTAAAGATAAGACTTGAGCTATACGAAAAAGATAAACCTGAAAAAGTATTCTTTACTGATCATCATTTTTATGATATAATTTTTAATACTGAGATTGATGACGAGGTTTTTTCTAATCAACAAAAAAATATGGAGAACTTTTCCATACAATACATTGACAAGCTATAACAAACTCATTGTACTTCATAGTTTCTTAAGCATTATGAGTTTCAATTTTACTATCTAAACTCGAAATCATAGCACACTCTACAAAAAAAGCGAAACCCCTATGGCTTCGCTTTTAAAAATTAATCTTTAATAACTATAAAAGTGAACTTATATTGAACTGAGTTGAACAGACTTCACTTTTAACTGGTCTTCAAGTTTTCTTTTAGGACAACAAACTAAGTAAGCAGTTAAAAGGGCCATGGATAGAATAATAAATAAATCAATAAGGCCAAAATTTATTCTGTTAATATATATTTCCAACCACAATTTCTGGATTAGAAATGCCAAAGGGCCAACTACCAATCCAATTATTGCTATTAAGTAAATATATGTTTTAGAAATTACTAATGTTAAAACATGAATTCCAAGCCCCAAAATTGTAAACAACTCCCTTTCTTTTCTATAGGCATATTTATTCCCAATATATCCTAAGCAAATTAATAGTATAATAACATTAATAAATAAAAAAGCACTGTAAACAATATCTTCCCAAATTTTATATCTATTTTGAATTCTTTGCTGAAATGTCATTATTACTGATTGATTAACATTCAGATTATTTTCTTCCAACTGAGCCATGTTATCAGTTGTTGAATAAAAGGCGTAAGCTAAATGCTCTGAAGTTAATTGATAAATTTTAGCTTGATTTTTAGTAATTATTTAGCTGGTTTCGAAAAACAGAATATATTTATCGTTATTAACAATTAATGAACTGTTTTTGTGTCTCGATTGTAAAATACAAAAAAATGCGGTGTTATTAACAATT
>JAUWQL010000090.1 GCA_030611105.1 Bacteroidales bacterium | reverse complement strand
CATTGTTTCAACAGGTACAAGAACAATATCAAAAGCATTATCACGTAATTGACGAGATAATTTTTGAACATCCTCGGCAATTGATAATAATTCACCATCAGCTGACTGTTCAGCATAAAGGCTCAAACGAGCTTGGGTAGTAACCATCTCGCTTACCAAATTCATTAATTGATCAAGTTTCTCCGACGATACCCTAATGCTGGATATAACATTTTCTTTAACTGAAGGTAAAGGGCCTTTCATTTTTATCATTTCGTCCAACGAGACACTTTGTTTTTTGGATGATGAAAAATCCTTTATGATCTTTTGTATTTCAGAAACACCAATATCTGTCTTTTCTTCAGCTGTTTTAGAAATTTGATTTATAACTTCAACATTTTGAGTGATATCATAATCGGCTATTTCATTTATTTCCAGCTTACATTGATCTTCAACAAAAATAAATACATCAGTAACTGCATTAACATCTTCGCTGGTAACCAATATTATTTCCCAGTATATATAACATTTTGTTATATCGATTTTCTCAATTTCAGGAATTTTATTAAAGTGAGCAAAAACTTTACATTCTCCTAATGTATATAATTCATCCAGCAAAAATAAAGGATTAGTACCATCGCTAAAAATATCACTATCCGGTTCAAAATATATATAATATGATTTTACTTTAGACTGATCTTTTTGTGGTTCAATAGTAGTAACTTTTTGTTTTTCTTCATCTTCATTATCAATTAGTTTCCTAATCTGTAATGATAATTCAGTATGTATTGTTCTTAAATCAGCAGAATCTAAATCATCATTAGCTAAAAGTACTTTCATATGATCAACAGAAGCCAAAGTAACATCTAATAACTTTTTTGTTATTTTATACTTTCCTTCTCTAACCAGGTCATATAATGTTTCTAAATGATGTGTAAATTCGCTTAAAGTATTAAACCCAAACATTGCACCTCCCCCTTTAAGGGAATGCATTGCTCTAAAAATTCTTTCAATTAACTCTTTATCTTCCGGATCATTTTCAATTAATAATAAAGCATCTTCCAGATCATTAATATTATCTGTAGCTTCTTCTATGAACTTATTCCTGAATTTATCCATTATCTTAATACTTTTTTAAGTGCTCCAATTAACTTTGCAGGTACAAATGGTTTAATAATCCATCCTGTAGCACCAGCTTCTTTTGCTTCCATTTTTTTAGAAGTTTGAGATTCGGTTGTAAGAAACAAAATTGGAATTCGTTTGTATTGCTCCATTGCTCTTACGTGTTTAATAAACTCGATTCCGTTCATTTCGGGCATATGAAGATCGGTAATAATAAGATCAATGTGCGATCCATCTAAAAATTTCAATGCATCTTTCCCATCAACACCTACAAGAACACTATAACCTTCATTCTCTAAAGTAAAACTTACAACTTCCCGTATACTTTCCGAATCGTCGACAATTAATATATTTTTGCTCATAACTTTAAAATTTTCAGAATTTTATATTAATACTTTACTTAAATCAGAATTATTTAATAATGATTTAATATCATCAGATAGTTCAACATCAAATGATACTTTCTTATTAAGTTTTTCAGCTGTTTTTTTAATGGAATATAATAACTGAATAAAAGTTATATCGATATTGTTTACATTCTTTAATGCAAATTCAACATGATCATATTTCATTACGGTTTCAATTATTTTATCTTTCATGCTTTCAATAGAAAAAATAGTAAGCTCATTCTCAAGTATTATATTCGCCATGCTTTCTCCTTTTTTCTTTGACGGTTTTATCTGAATGTTTTTTTCTTTTCTTCTCATAATTAATGTTTTTGGGGGTTAGAAAAATTCTATTTCTCCATCTTCTTCATTATCAATATCCGATACTATGCCTTTTGAAATCTGATCATGAATTTTGTGCTCAGTTTCCATAGTATAATATTCTTTAAGCTTTGTCAAATTTTCATCTATTGAATTATCTACTTCACTACTATGAATCTTAAGATTGTAATTTATTGTATTTAATTCTGAGATAATTTCTTCAATAATATTTTCAAAATAATCATAGTATTTTATCTCTGACATTGACTTTTTAATACTTTCTAACACTTGATTACTTATGTCTTGATTTTCTTTTAACTTACTGTCTGCATTTTTTCTGAAGGAGTGTAATTGTGACACAATATCCTTTGTTTCGCTAAAATCCATATCCAGAGTTAGCTTATTATATTCAATTATAATATTATGAACTCTTTTTTTAATTGGATATAGCTTTTCAGTTACTTCATCTAAACTTGATGCGTTTTTATTAATTTCAACAAATAAACTTTTTACCTGACTAAGAGACTCTGTTACATTCTCGTCTGCCGGGGTATGTTTATAAATATTATCGAAATATAATTCCATATCTTGATTTAGTTCAGAAGTCAGATTTTTAAGAATTGTAAAATATTGCTCTGATTGCTCTAATTGGTGTTCAATTAAAGTAACATCTTTATTTAATTTTTTGTTTTGATCAAACTTACTTCTAAAGTTATCCTCAGTAAATGCAATTTGATCAACAATTTCAGTAAACAGATTTACTTCATCATCATTTTCATCTTCATTTATATTTCCACACATTTCAGAGATAACTTTCATATTATCGCCAACCTGCATAAAATTATTAACAATGATATTCAAGGCTGACTGGTATTCTTTATTGGCTTGAATTAACTGTGCTGCCTGCAATCCGGCAATATCTCTTATTCGAAGAAAGAACTTGGCCTTATCGTTTAAGTGTTTTTCATCATTTGAAAGATTTTCAAATTTATCAAGCTCACTAATCAGGTCTTTATGAGTTTGTTGAATATGCTCCATTTTTTGTTTTATAATATCCTGATACTGGAGTTTTTTAATAATATCACTTATACTACTTTCTGACTTATCCGTTGTTCTTCTGATCTTGGGGATACATTCTTTATTGTTAGTATATTTTTTCTCTATACTATTTATTCCAGACCTGACACTTAACAATAAAGCTTCAATATTAATTTCGCTTTGATTCTTTACTTGTGAAAAGTTTGAATATGTTATTTTTGAAATTTTACGAAGATGGTTTAGGTTTTTTGATATTCTTTCAGATAATAATTTTATTTTTTCTATTTTTTCTTCAACTAATAAATATTGATCTATAATATCGGAAGAATCGGTAGTAATTGGTAATAACAAATTTAAATTTGCCAATAGATATTTCAGACTCATTAGATTTTGACCAAAATTCTTTAAAGGGAAAAACACAAATCTAAGTTGATTTGACAATGCCCCCAAGAATTCCATAGTTAAAGATGTTTTTTGTTCAAAAATATTTGCCTGGTTTTTTATACTATCAAAAAAAGAATGAATCTCATTATATAGTTCCTTATTTTTATTTGTATTAAATATATCGAAAATGGTATTTGCATTATTTGAGATTATTTTAGATTGCTTATATAAATTCTTGAAATCGCTATTTAAATGCAGGAAATCATCCGCTGAACATTCATGCAACGACATTAATTTATTATCAATCTGTGTAAATGTATGTGAAATGTCTTTTACAGAATAAGTCTCCAGGAAGTCTTTTATTTTGATCTTATCGTTAAATTCCTTATCTATCATTCCATGTTATTTTGCAATATTCTTATTATCTCCTAATACTTTATGAACCTTATCTAAAAATTCCGGTATGTCAATTGGTTTTTCAATAACATCTTCAGCTCCTAAATTTTTTGCGATAATCTTGTTTTCCTGATTAGCAAATGCCGTAACAATAATAATTGGTATATTATTATAATTCTTACCAGACTTTAATTTCTTCAGTAAATCAAAACCATTTTCATTTGGCATTAACAAATCTAAAAGAATAAGATGCGGAACGCTTTTAGCTATTATGTCAACCGCTTCTCTCACACTATAAGCCTTTTGAACGTTGTATCCATCATCTACTAAAATAGCTTCTAGTAAAACCAAATTAGTTTCCGAATCATCAACAATTAAAATATTGTATTTTTTATCCATAATATTTGATTTATAATCAATAATTATTTTTCATTACGTAAATTAAGATATAGCTAATAAAAATTAAACAATGTAAAATTACTAATTAAGGATACCTGAATACAAATAATCCTAGATGACATTGGTTACTGGAATCTGGTGATTTAAATCACCAGAAAATTCCAATAGGAGTGATTTTTAAAAAGAATTTAATAAATTTACCAAAATAGAGCACTTCATGATTATAAAAACCAACCCTGATATTTATGATAAACTATTTCCAAAAGGAGATATCTTAACCAATGAGGAAATCAGCCAATTAAAGTCAAGTGGGAAAACTATTAATTTTAACAAAAAAGATGTTGTTTTTCGGCAAGGTACATTAACATCACATGTAATGTACCTAGAAACAGGTCTGATTAAACTTTTCAAAAACGGGAGAAACAATAGATCATTTATTTTAAAGATTGCTACTCCGGGTTATTTTATTGGTTTCGTTTCTATTTTTGGAGATGATACATTTCAATATACGGCAACTGCAATTGAAGATTCCTCTGTTTTTTTTATTGATATTAATACTTTTAACTCAGTTCTTGAGAAAAATGGTAAATATTCAGTTTATCTTTTAAAAAAAGTATGTAAAGACAATTTAAATATCGTTGACAGAATTACGTCTCAATACCATAAACAATTGCCAGGAAAAATAGCCGATATTATTCTTTATTTTTCAGAAAAAATTTATCACTCAAACACATTTGAATTTCCTTTAACAAGAAATGAATTAGCAGAACTTGCAGGGACTACTAAAGAGAGTTTTATCCGAACTTTAACAGAATTTAAAAATGATAAAATCATTGTTTCAGATGGAAAACTTTTAGAAATTAAGAGTTTAGAAATAGTAAAAACACTTAGCAGGATTGGATAGTTAAAGTATGAAAAAATATAACTTTCTAATTGTTGATGATATACATATGAATAGATTATTGCTTAAAGAAATAATTAAAGATTTATGTAGCGAAATCAAAGAAGCTGCAAATGGGAAAGAAGCAATAGACATTATTAAAAATGAGAATATTGATATTATACTTATGGATATTGAAATGCCCGTCATGAATGGAGTTGAAACAACAAAATATATCAGAAACAAGATGTCTTACCCTAAAAATACATTGCCAATTATTGCATTAACAGCCCATAATCCAGATGATTTTTTTGAAAGTTACCATAATGCCGGTTTTGATCAATTGTTAACTAAACCCTATTCATTTAAAAAAATATTAAGTGCTATTGAGTCTTTTTAAAAGTAAAATCCTATTTATATAATCTTTTAGTATTAATTGCTAATTCTACATTTTTAAAATAAAACTTTTCAATCAGCTAATACCTGCCCGGCAGGCGGATCGTTAATGATACAACATTTTGAAGAAGAATTGGTGTAATCTGGTTTTCATATTAGGTATTATAAAATATCAGTAACAAAAAAGCCGGATTTCTATCCGGCTTCTATTTTTCAGATAAGCTATTTAACTCTTCCAGTAATTTCATATTCATGTCGTACATCTCGGTAATAATATTACCATAATGCTCTTTAATACTTCCGTTCTCGGGAGGATTATTTACTTTATACAATAAATTTCGGCGAAGTTGTTCAACATCATGTAAAATATCTAAAACATTCTCCTGATTATTTACAGGTGAATATTCCATAAAAGAAAAACATTCGTTTATCATTTGGTTAGCAAGAAAATTAATATCCTTCTTTATGTCTCTGCAACTTGCCATAAAACTATTATAGAAATAAGATGAATTTTAGAGTAAGATATAGGTAAATATTTTAAAATCAAAATCTTTTAACCAAAAAAAACACCCTTTTTAAATTTAAAGACGCAATACATTGCGTCTTTAAATTATCCATTGTGACAGGCTCAAAGTGTGGAGGCGCAATACATTGCGCCTTTACACCGCTACCTGCCAACTACATACTAAAAATCATCTATTCTGAAAATATTATAGCCATCGTAATATCTTATAATATCAACGTCAATATTTTCATATCCTGATGTTTCATACCACTTAACAAATCTATAATCTGCTTGTAATAAGTCTACCTTATAATTATATATACATCGTTCAAAATCTTTTCCGTAATTCATCATTGCTGTAAGAAAATATAAACCTACATCATAAGCATGAATTGCCATTTGGCTCGGTTCGGTTTTGTATGTATCACGGTATTTTAAAATAAAATTCTTAACATCCTTATGATGATAATCAATGAAAAATGGTGTAGCAATACATAATTCCAGGTTAAAATAATACTCAGGATCAATGTTTTTGAAACGCTGCCAACGCGATAATCCAATCACCCGAACCTGATGTCCGAAAGTTTTAATTGTATTTAATTTTGTTACAACATTTGTTACGAAAGCTTCTTCGTTTGAAGGAATAACAAACACATTTTCGATTTCTTCATTTAGTGCATGTTCTAATACATTAATACTATCCTTAAAAACAACTTCTTTAAATTGAATATTATTTATAATAGTATCAATTGACAAATTAGTAAAAATCTTATCCTTAACCATTTGAATATTGCTATATCCTAAACTGTCTCCATTATGTACCAGAACAATATTTTTATCTCCAAAACCGGAAATAAATCTTGCAAACTCATCTATTTGTGAATTATAGGATGGACTAACCTGAAACAAATACGGATTTTCATCAACAAGACTTAAATTGTCCGATAAAGGAGAAATCATCTTTATCTTATTTTCTTTTGAAAATTCAGAAACTAATCGAACTTCGTGATTGAATATCGGTCCAATAATTAAATCTGTACTTACAAACTCAGGAAAACTTAAAATTTCTTTTATTCTTGAAGTATCATTTTGAGTATCGTAAACATGTAAATTAATCGATAAGCCTTTTTGTTTTAAGGTATCAATCGCTAATAATAAACCTTCGTAAAATTCAACAAAAATTAGAGATCTTGGATAAATATAAAATGGATTATAAAAAATCTTTTCATAAATTTTTTCTCCAAAATCGTTTACTTCGGATGAATCAATATAAAATTCTTCATCATTTTTTTCCAGATATAATGGCAATAAAAGGGCAACCTGATATGGATCTCGTTGCATGCCTCTTATATGTTCGCAATCCGGGAAGTCTACCGAATCAGAATAAGGTATTAATGTTCTCTTTTCATATAGAATTGTATCGCCTAATTCTTCGTCCGGTATTATTAATACAGTGGCACTTTCAATATCTACAAGCTTTGGAATCTTTAACACCTGACCAACTACTAAACCTTCACTAACAAATGGATTGTGTTCTAAAAGTATATCTTCGGTTATTTCATAAAATCGGATTAAAGAATAAAGTGTGTCTTTTGGTTTAACTGTATAATAAAAATACTGACTTTCAATACGAATTGTATCATTTTGTGACTCAACAACAGGAGGTTTTTGTAATGCATTAACAACATCTTTTGATTTTGGAATTTTCAATATCTGATCTAAATTAATTCCATACCTAACCATTGGATTATTACATGCTATAATATCTTCCTGTGAAACATTATATTTTTTTGAAAGAGAGTATAAAGTTTGTCCCTTTTTAACACGATGATAAATAAAATCATTACTGAGAATTTTATCTTTACCTGATTTCTTTTCAACCACTGGAATCTTCAATGCTTGCCCAATCTGCAAACCAAGAAAGATTTCCGGGTTTTCTTTTGCAATCTCCTTTTGTGAAACTTCATAAGCAATACTAAGAGAAAATAAAGTTTCTCCCTGTTTTACAATATGTACGTAATAAACCTGTCCACCGATAATTACTTTTTCTTTCGATTTTTCAATAATAACCGTATCACTTTGAGCAAAAGAATAATTATTAATTATTGAAAATAAGATTAGTATCAGAGTAAGTCTTTTCACTTTAATAGTTTTTCAGGTTAATTAACCCTTATGAATGATAAAAATTGTGCTACAAATAAAAAATCATTGACAAAATTACATGAAGTCGGTCAATAAAAAAAGTTATTTTTAAACCAATGTTTGGAATGATGGAATAATGGAATAATGCAGTTTTCACAACATTCCATTTTCCCAATATTCCAATATTCCTGAATTTTCAGAGGTGCCCATACTGCAACTAATTTTCTCTTAAAACGTATTCGTCATACTCTATTTCAAATCTCAGTTTATGCTTTGATTCCTCCTGAGCCAAAGATAAAAACACGTCTTTCATCTCATCATTATTTGCTCTTTTAGCTAATTCATAATATAATCTAAAAGCTGCTTTTTCTTTTTTCATTGCAAGTATTAATGCATCCTGATAACTCATTCCAGGCGATGGTTTTACACTAACCATATAATCACTAATTTTCAGATCAACTATTTCACTTTTCTCAAATTGATATGATCCTTCAGCTTTAATTTTTGTTAAACGAGTTTTATGCTCCATTTCTTCCTGTGCAAATGAAGTAAATACATGACGCATATCTTCAGTTTTGGAATTTTCGGCTAATTGATTATAAAAATCAACAGCTTCCTGTTCTCCATTTATCGCAAAATCAAGAACATCATTAATCGATTTAAATTCTTTCATATTATTATATTTTAATCTTTTTAAACTTTGCTAATTTTCAACAGCAACTTTTGTTTTTACCAGAGTCATTTCAAAAGATTCCTTAAAATGTTCATCAAAATATTTTACAACAAAATCGCAACCATGTTTAAAGAGTTTATTCCAATCATCTTTTTCGGTATAAACGAATTCGTAGTTTTCTTGCTTATTAATAATTGATAATAATTCAAATACTTCTTTTCTGATATCATCAACTGATTTAACCTTTGTTTCTGTAAACTGATTAAATATCTGCACCAGCTGCATATAGTTTTCTATTTCAACTTTACCATTAAACTGTTTTTCAAATATCTGAATATTCTTTTGTGTATTTGTAAAACTACCTGATGTTTCAACAGGAAATACTGCCGGAAGAATCAAATTAGCTTGTTTAGCTGTTTCTGTTATAAAATAATCCTGAACCATGATAAACTCTGCATCGCTAAACCACTTTTGAACTTTAGCCTTATCAGTAGCACATCCAACAGGATCTTCACCAAAAATGTAGAATTTCTTAATTAAACTTTCATTTAATAATTCTTCCATGCATTTATCTCCTTGGGCAGGCAAACTATCAATATTCCATATCTTTGTTAGATTCATTATATATTCTTCATCAGTTAAATCAATATACCCAATACAATTTTTCGATGAAATTCCCATATCGAATATTCCTTGCGAATTATTCTTTTCTTTTAATGAAATCAAGCCGTTAGCAGTTTTCCCTAACTTACCGGTAATCATTGCTAAATTAAATAATTCTTTGCTTACATTCGATGAAACTTCTTTTTCGGAAAATACAAGAACAGCATTTATTTCATTATTATATTTTACTGCAAATTCTTCGATACTTTCCTGACAACAAACTCCTGATTTTTTTATTAGTTCTTCGTATTTTTCTTTAGCTAAATCTTTCTTATACTCATCAAATCCATTGCAGTTATCTTTAATAAACAAGGCATTATGCAATCCTTTTTCCAATAAATAATAATTAACAGCCTTTATGAAATGATAATATGATTTAACCTTAACTGTTTTATCTACCTTATGTTCCAGTGCACTTAACTCCTTGTTTGTTACCAATTCAACAGGAACATTTTCAATTTCGCGGGCATTGTTTATCATAAAGCTAACTACAGCATTGTCCGTATTCACTTCCGAACCTAATAAGTAGATTCTACTCGCATCTTTGATTTGCTTAAAAGGAACATTTACTTCAGAATTTCCACTATACCATCTTCCCTGGCCTACATAATGAAAACTTGTTACATTATTGGTTTTTGCTCCTGCGCGTGCAAGTTTCTGAATCATATACATTTCTTCATTACTCAACCTTGCTCCTGCAAAAAACCCGTTTTCATCAGGATCTGTTCCTTTAATTTCGTCAGCAATTATTTCAAACGCCTTATTCCAGCTTATAACCTCAAAATCACCATCAACTTTTAATAATGGTTGAGTTAATCGTTTTGTATCATTCATAATGCCATACCCAAACTTCGGATAACGGCAAATATTTCCGTCTTTATTAATTTGTCCTTCTTTGCCTGTTACTTTCCAAACAAATTCTGATTTATGATGATATTCTAATTCACAACCCACCGAACAATAATTACATAATGTATTAACAGTATCCAGTTTTACCGGACCCGGCTTGAAAGCAACATTTTCTGTAATTGCTCCTGTTGGGCATGTTGAAATACATAATCCACAGGACTCACAATCAGTTTCGGTAAGTGAATTCCCCATACTTGGAGCAACAAATGTATCGAAACCACGATTTACTAATCCAAGCGCATTTGCTCCTACTACTTCCTTACAAATTCTTACACAACGGGCACAAAGAATACATTTATTATTATCTATTTCGATAAACGGATGTGAGAAATCCAGCTCATGCTCATGGAAATCACCTTCGAAATGCTTTTGATCTGCATCGTATTGTGTTGAATACTTTTTCAGGTCACAAGTATGAAACTCTGTACATCCGCATTCTAAACAACGTTCAGCTTCATGTTTTACAACTTCTTCGCCATTATAACCTAACTCAACTTCTTTAAAGTTAACACGATCAGCAGCAGGTAGAACGGGCATTTCTTCACGAATTTGTTTTTGATATCTTCCTAAGAAATCATTTGAAGTTAGTTCTTTGAAATTATCTCTTCGGCTGATAAACTCTTTTGGTTCCGGTGCAAGTTCCAATCCCATTAAATATTGATGACAACTACGACTGGCAGTTTTTGCCTGAGCTACTGCTTCAATAATTGTAGCAGGGCCAGATACTCCATCACCAGCAGCAAAAATTGATTTTGCACCGGTTTGTAATGTTTGCTTATCGGCATCTATATCGCCCCAACGATTCACTTCTAATTTACCATCAGTGGCATATTCATTAATATCATCTAAAAAATTAACTTCTGTTTTTTGGCCTATCGCTGCTAAAGCATAATCCAGCTCAATCTCAAACTCTGATCCTTCAATTGGTATAGGACGACGACGGCCTGATGCATCAGGTTCGCCTAATTCCATCTTTAAGCAAGTTATAGATTTCAACTTCCCATCTTTGTCTTTATTAACTTTAGATGGATTAGTTAAAAACATATATTCAACACCTTCAACCTTTGATTCATGAATTTCGATTGGATTAGCAGGCATTTCTTTTTCGGTACGACGATAAATAACATAAACTTTCTCGGCACCACAACGCAATGATGTACGACAGCAGTCCATAGCAGTATTTCCGCCACCAACCACAGCAATTGTTTTTCCGGTAAAGTCATATTGCTGACCAGTCATTTCCATATTTCGAAGGAAATCAATTCCAGAGAAAACATTTTCTGCATCATCACCTTCACAACCAATTAATGTTCCTCGTTGCGATCCAATAGTCAGTATTACAGAATCATAATCTTTCTTTAATTCTTTATAACTTAAATTATCACCTAGTTTTTTATTGTAAAATATATTTGTTCCGAGCTCAGTAACTGCCGCTACTTCTTTATCCAAAATATCATTTGGCAAACGATATTCAGGAATACCATAGCGTAACCAGCCACCCGGATTCGGATTTGCTTCGAATATATCACACTGATGTCCTTTTTGTTGTAGAAAATATGCTGTTGATAATCCACCGGGACCGGCACCAATAATTGCTACTTTTTTACCTGTTGATGGTGCTACTTCAGGAACAAATCTTGCCTCGGAAAGTAAATCCTGATCGGCAGCAAAGCGTTTCATATAATCGATACCCACTGCAGTACCTTCGTCTAAATGATTACGACGACAAGCTACTTCGCAAGGCCGGACACAAACCCTGCCACAAATTGCTGGTAACGGATTAGTTTCTTTAATTAAACCGATAGCTTCGCTATAAAGACCCTTTTCAATTAATGCGATATAACCTTGCACATCCACTCCTGCCGGACATGTTTGTTTACAAGGAGCTTCACAATCGGCATAATGATTACTTAGCAATAAATCCAATGCAGTTTGGCGTGCTTTTTTAACTTTCTCGTTTTCTGTTTCTACTTTCATACCTTCCTGAATCTTGGTTGAACAGGATGGTTGCATTCCTTTCATCCCTTCAATTTCAACCACACATACAAAGCAAGATGAGAACGGTTTCAGGCGCGGATCGTTACATAAAGTAGGAATTTCAATTCCATTACGCTTAGCTAACTGGAGAATAGTTTCCCCCGGGGTTCCTTTAACATTTTTACCGTTAAGAATTATATTTAGTTGATTGCTCATTTTCTTTTTAATTTGGTTAATGATTTTATATAGAGTCTATATACACAATTATTGAGAAACATTATTTACACTTTGATATTGAATTACCAAATTTTGAATGTGTATTACTTAAAAATTGCATATATAATTATCATTTAAAGTTTAAAATTATGATAAAATAATAGCATCAAACTTACACTTACTAAAGCACATACCACACTGAATACATGCATCCTGGCGAATAAAGTGAATTTCTTTTCTTGCTCCGTCGATTGCATCTGTCGGACAGTTTTTAGCACAAACTGTACAACCTGTACATGTATCAGGATTAATAGTATAAGTAAGTAGTTTTTTACAATTTAATGCAGGACATTTTTTATCCTTTATATGAGCTTCGTACTCATTACGGAAATACTTTATGGTAGTTAAAACAGGATTTGGTGCTGTTTGTCCTAAACCACAAAGAGAGTTGTCTTTAATTTGATATGCTAATTCTTCCAGTTTTTCAATATCTCCTTCCTTTCCCTCGCCTTCGGTAATTCTGGTCAGTATCTCTAACATTCGTTTTGTTCCCACACGACAGAAAGTACATTTCCCACATGATTCTTTACCGGTAAAATCAAGAAAGAATCTTGCAATATCAACCATACAGATTGTTTCGTCCATTACAACCATTCCTCCCGAACCCATAATAGCTCCTGTTGCATTTACTGAGTCGTAATCAACAATTGTATCAGCAAGATATTCAGGGATACAACCACCTGAAGGACCTCCCAGCTGTACAGCCTTAAACTTTTTACCATCGGTAATTCCACCACCTAATTTAAATATGATATCTCTGATGGTAATCCCCATTGGTACTTCAACAGAACCACCATGATTAATCTTACCTGTTAAAGCAAAAACCTTGGTTCCTTTACTTTTTTCAGTACCGTATTTTGAAAACGATTCTGCACCATTTAATAATATATATGGAATATTGGCAAATGTCTCTACATTATTAATATTTGATGGTTTACCCCATAATCCAGCTTCGGCCGGAAATGGAGGGCGTTTACGTGGCATCCCGCGTTCACCTTCAATTGAAGCCATTAATGCTGTTTCTTCACCACAAACAAATGCACCTGCCCCTTCTTTAACATATAAATCGAAGTTAAATCCTTTAACTCCTAATATATCTTTTCCCAGATATCCTTTTTCTCTTGCCTGATCAATTGCTATATTTAATCGCTTAATTGCCAATGGATACTCGGCACGACAATAAATAACACCTTCGCTGGCATCGATAGCATAAGAACCAATAATCAAACCTTCAATAACTGCATGAGGATCACCTTCTAATAAAGATCTATCCATAAATGCACCCGGGTCACCCTCATCAGCATTACAAATAATATATTTTGTATCAGCTTTATTATTGTATGCAAATCTCCATTTCATTCCGGTCGGAAATCCTCCACCACCACGACCACGAATACCTGAATCCAAAACGGTTTTTATAACCTGTTCCTGACTTATTTTACCTTCCAGTATTTTTTTAATGGCTATATAACCATCATGCTCTTCGTATTCCCCAATATTTTCAGGATCGATAACACCACAATTTCGAAGTGCAATTTTTACCTGTCCATCCCAAAACGAATCATCTTTTGATTCGAATAAATCACTTTTTACAACATAATCTTTTACAATTTCACTTTGTTTCAGGTGTTTATCAAAAATTTCAACAGCCTTTTCTTCATCAATCTCTCCGTATAAATATGAGCCAGTTTCATCAATTACCTCAACTAATGGCTCACGGTAACACATTCCAATACATCCTGTTATCTTGAGTTCGATATCGAGTTTATCTGCTTCTTGTAAAGCCTTAAGCTTATTGTATACTTTATTAGCACCAGCAGCTATTCCACAACTTGCTAATCCTACTAAAACTTTAGTTTTTTTCATGTCAAATTCTTTAGGTTTTTCCTATTGGAATAAATTAATTACTTTCCTTAATCTTGATTTCTTTCACAATTTTTACAGCTTTATTTCCTGTAAGTTTAGCATAAGTCTCATCTCCGATCATCATAACCGGAGCCAGAGAACAACAACCAAGACAAGCAACAGACTCTAATGTAAAAAGTCTGTCTTCAGTAGTTTCTCCATCTTTTATTCCTAAAGCATCTTCAACAGCTTCAGAAATAGCTGTAGCATTTTGCACATGACATGCAGTACCATGGCATACTTTGACAATATATTTTCCAACGGGATTTAATCTGAATTGAGTATAAAAAGTAGCAACACCATACATTTCGCTAAGTTTCAATCCTGTTTGTTCAGATATTTTTATAAAAGTTTCTTTAGGTAAATATCCATAAATATCTTGAGTTCCCTGTAAAATTGGGATCAGGTTGCCTTTTTTGCTTTTATATTTTTCAATTAATGGATCAATTAAGGTTAGATCCACAGATGACTGTATGACAGCTTCTTTTTCCTGTAGTATTCGTTTAACACGCATAGCTTAAAACGCTTAGTTTATAATTAATGGTTTCGAAAATAATTGTTCAATATAAAATTTTGATTTATTAATACCAAGATTAAAAATATGTCTTTTAATATCTATACTCTAAATCCTAATAATACTGAGTTTTACAAAATTTATTTAAAATAATTCTAATTAATAAAAAAAGTCAAGAACATTTATCGGGATAAAAACAATCTATCGCTAATTTCGGTAATTAAAATAATAAACAATTTGCGTTTGTATACGCAGATTATTTATTATATTTGCGTATACAAACGCAAATGTTATGATAAATCGACAGGTTGAAAAATTAATTAATAGTTAGGGGTGTTTACTTATTTGCAACAATTATTGTACTATAAGACAAATGCTCACTTTGAACAACCCTCTCCATTATTTTGTGAAATATTGTTTGCTTGTAAATAGATCTATTTATTCTAAACGAGAATTCATCTAAGTAAC
>JAUWQL010000044.1 GCA_030611105.1 Bacteroidales bacterium | reverse complement strand
TTTTCAGTAACAAAACTCTTGAAACATTTAAAGTTTCAGTATCTGACTTTTCGAGAAAAAGGAAACAATCTTTTTCAAGCACTGTCTTTTTTTTAATAAATTTGTCCACAAAGAGTTTGTCATTAGAAATTGAAAGTTTTGTGGGATTATTCAGTAAATACTTTAATATACGACCTTTTACAAAGAGTGCATTTGTACAGTATAGGAAAAAGATTAAACCAGAATTATTTAAACACTTATCTGATACAATTGTAAATGAATTTTATTCAGATAATGAACAAGGTGTAAAATTGTGGAATAGTTTTAGATTATTAGCTGTAGATGGTTCTCGTTTAACATTACCATTTACTAAGGAATTAAAATATATATACGGACAAACAAAAAACCAAAGTGATACTGGTGTTGTTCAAGCTAGAGTATCTGTACTTTATGATGTTATAAACAACTATGTAATTGAGGGGATATTATCTCCATTAAAAGTTGGAGAAGGTCGATTAGCAATACAACATCTTTTGCATGTAAAAGAACACGATTTAGTTATTTATGACAGAGGTTACCCTTCATTTAATTTAATATATGAGCATCTTAAACTAAAGTCAAACTTTTTAATGAGAGTTAAGATAGGGTTTAGTAATGTGACAAAAGAATTTATTAAGAGTGGCAAATTAACACAAATAGTAGATATCCAACCTGGGCAACACAAGGAACTTACCGATAAAGAATACACGAAAAATACGTCAATTAAAGTTAGACTAGTTAGAGTAGAATTACCAAGTGGGGAAGTTGAATTGCTAATCACGTCATTACTTGACAGTAAAAAATATAGTAATAAGATTTTCAAAGAATTATATTTTAAAAGATGGGGTGTTGAAACTTTTTATGATGAATTAAAAAACAAATTAAAAGTTGAACATTTTTCAGGATATTCTAATCAAAGTATCTTACAGGATTTTTATGCAGCCTTATTTGTAAGCAATGTACAGACGCTTATTGTAAGTGAAATAACAGATGAAATTAAAATACAGACTAAGGATACCAAATATGAATATAAAGTAAATAATAGTTTGTCTTATGGATTTTTAAAGAATCGAATAATAAAGTTATTTTTTTCAAATAATGGTATGGATAATACAATAGATGAACTGAAAATATTATTTAAAAGACATCTGGTGCCTATAAGACCAAATAGGTCATTTGTACGTGATGTGGATAAATACAGAAAAAGATTAAAACCAAAAGTAACTAAAAATCAAAGAGATGCAATATGATTTCTTCTTAACTTAATGACATTGGCCCGCCTGCCGGACGGGCAGGGAGAACAAAAAGGTCAAATACAACAAGGAACCTATTGTTCCATTTGGGAAAAAAATGCTAAGGGTGAATGGCGATTTGTTTTAGATACAGGAAATAGTGGACTTGAGGAGCCAATGAACAATGATCAATAAACAATGATAATTGTAAAATCGAAAAAACTTATCTTTGTACATAATTTTCAAAAAAGACAATCGTGAAAACTCCAGATATAAAATCCATATTCGATTCTTTTAACCAGTTTAATATTTTAATCATTGGTGATGTAATGATCGATTCGTACATGTGGGGAAAGGTAAATCGTATTTCGCCTGAAGCTCCTGTCCCAATCATTATGAGTGCTAAACAAGAAAATCGTTTGGGAGGTGCTGCTAATGTTGCATTAAATGTTCAGGCACTTGGAGCAAATCCTATTCTTTGTGCAGTAATTGGAACTGACTCAAAATCAAAAACATTTCAGAGCCTTTTAAAAAAGAGAAAATTAACAAACGAAGGAATATTAGAAGATGAGAATCGTAAAACTACTGTAAAGACCAGAATAATTGCAGACAATCAACACATGTTAAGAGTTGACGAAGAAATTGACACAGAGCTCGATACAGAAACAGAAAAAAAAATCATAAATAAAATTCTAACTATACTTTCTGACAAACATATTGATGCAATCATTTTTGAGGATTACGATAAAGGATGTATAACACCTGAAGTAATTAAAAGTGTAGTTGAATTTGCTAACAAAAATAATATTCCAACTCTTGTAGATCCCAAAAAGCGTAATTTCATGGAATATAAAAACGTAACGCTTTTCAAACCTAATTTTAATGAATTAGTTGATGGATCAAAGATTGATATTAAGAAAGGCGATTTTGATGGAATATTCGCCGCATCACAAAAATTACATTCAGAACTATCTGCTAAATATCTTTTAATCACACTTTCCGAACTTGGAGTTTTTATAAGCTACAATAGTTCGTACCAGACTATACCTGCAGAAATTCGTGATATAGCTGATGTTTCCGGTGCCGGCGACACCTTAATTGGAACAGCAAGTCTATGTCTGGCTGCCGGATTAGAACCTGAATTAATTGCTGGAATATCAAATTTGGCAGGAGGCCTGGTTTGTGAAAAAGTAGGTGTTGTGCCCATTAATAAAGAGCAGTTATTTAAAGAAACAATTGAAAAATATTCATAATCAATTTATAAACACCAAAAATTATACAGATATTCATTTTATTGAAAATGGTATTTGGAAAATGATATTTGATTTTAAAATCATTTCACTTTAAGGTTCAATTATTTGATTAAAATCATAAAACAATTTGTTAATAATTTGTTCATAACTCTAAAAAAAATGTTTACAATTCTTATCTTAGTGAAATAGAAAAACGCGATAAAATTGTACTTTTGAATTCCTATTTTTTGTAAAAAATACTATAACAACAGGTTTATTCCTAAAAATATATCTCTATGGCAAAAGTAATTGCATTAGCAAATCAAAAAGGTGGTGTAGGAAAAACTACCTCCGCAATTAATTTAGCAGCAAGTTTAGCTATTCTTGAAAAGAAAGTTTTAATCGTTGATGCTGATCCACAGGCAAATGCTACATCAGGAACGGGCTTTGATATAAGAGCTATTAAGACGAGTATTTACGAATGCCTTATTGATGGCCAGGATCCTAAAAACATAATCTTAAATAGTGCTATTGAAGGTTTAGATTTAATTCCTTCTCACATTGATTTGGTGGGTGCTGAAATTGAAATGCTAAATCAACCTAACAGGGAATATATATTAAAACACGTAATCGAAAAAGTAAAAGATGATTATGATTATGTTTTAATTGACTGCGCTCCATCACTTGGATTAATAACTGTTAATTCTTTAACCGCAGCTGATTCAATAATTATTCCGGTGCAGTGCGAATATTTTGCTCTTGAAGGATTAGGAAAATTATTAAATACAATTAAAATTATTCAGTCTCGTTTAAATAAAGAACTTGAAATTGAAGGTTTCCTTTTAACAATGTACGATCCGCGACTAAGATTATCGAATCAGGTTGTTGATGAAGTTAAAAAACATTTCCAGGATATGGTTTTCGAAACTATTATTCAAAGAAATATTAAACTAAGCGAAGCTCCAAGTTATGGTAAACCGGTTGTGTTATATGATGCAGCTTCAAAAGGATCAGTTAATTATTTAAATCTTGCACGGGAGCTCTTGCAGAAAAATGATGAAACCAAAATTGCAAACGCAGAAAAAGTAGTAGAATAAATAACGACTTATAATTTACGAGAAATGGCAAAACGAAATGCATTAGGACGAGGATTAGGGGCATTAATTGATGACGCAGGTCATGAACGTATTGTAACTGCTGATGCAGTTAACGAAATCGATATTGACAGGATTGAAGCAAACCCTTTTCAGCCTCGTTCAGGTTTTAATGAAAAGGCTCTTGAAGAATTAGCAAGATCTATTAAAGAACTAGGAATTATTCAACCAATTACTGTTAGAAATCTTAATGACCATAAATTTCAGTTAATTTCAGGAGAAAGAAGGTTACGTGCTGCTCAAATGGCAGGATTAAAAAAGATTCCGGCATTTATACGTTTTGCCGATGACCAGGGAATGCTTGAGATGGCATTGGTTGAAAATATTCAGCGTGAAGACTTAGATGCTATTGAAATTGCAATTAGCTTTCAGCGTTTAATCGAAGAGTGCAAACTTACCCAGGAAAGTATGAGTGAACGAGCCGGTAAAAAGCGTTCAACTATTTCAAATTACCTTCGATTATTAAAATTACCTGCCGAAATACAGCTTGGTATTCGCGACAAGCAAATTACGATGGGGCATGCCAGAGCATTAGTGAATATTAATAATGAAAAAAAACAGCTTAATATCTATTACAAAGTTATTGATGAAGGATTATCGGTTCGTAAAACAGAAGATATAATTCGTGATGTTAATACGCCAAAAGTAAATGGAACAAAAGAAAAAGTTCGATTACCGGAAGAATACGAACAGCTAAAAAAGCATTTGGCAGAACACTTTGATGCGGCAATAAATTTTAATCGCAACAATAAGGGAAGCGGAAAAATCGTTATTCCTTTCAAATCTGATGAAGATTTAGAAAGAATAATGGGGATTATTGATAAAATGAAATAATTTTGCCCCGGTAACAAATTAAAAAATAAATGATTTTGCTGGGAAAAAATCTAAAAATCCTTTTACTCACAATACTACTTATTAGTACTGTTTCTATCGGGAAAGGACAAACTACATCCTCTTCCGATAATTATAATCAACAGCAAGAAGATATTTCTGAAATCCATTCTCCTCACAAAGCCACCATGTATTCTGCTCTTGTTCCGGGACTGGGACAGGTATATAATAAAAAATACTGGAAGCTTCCTGTAATTTATGGAGCAACAGGTATTATTATTTATGCTTTCAATTTTAATAACGATCAGTATAATAAATACAAAACTGCTTATGCAAGAATGGATGCCGGTGAAATAACAGAATTTGAAGGAGTTACGGATAAAACTAGATTAATAAGAGCAAAAGACGGTTACAAGCGTGATCGCAATCTTAATGTAATATTATTAGGAGCAGTATACCTGCTTAATGTGGTTGATGCTACGGTTGATGCACATTTGTTCGATTATGAAATGACTGACGATCTTTCCCTTAATGTTCAGCCTACAATAAAAAAAACTGCTGATTATCAAAATACGTATGGCCTTTCATTACAATTTAGCTTTTAAACATTATTTATTATCTTCTTCGATTGAATCTATTTAACAATTTATAACAAAAATCATTTCCTTTTCTAACATAATTGTAGTTATTTCGGGCTTTAAACTAAATTGATTCATAAAATCAACATATATGTACAAAAGATTATTTTTAACTTTAATAATATTTTCTCAATTTATATTATGTCAGGGCAACTCATTAATTAATGATAAGGACTCCTTATCATTTAACCCCATGATAAAATATGATTTTGAAACAAATCTTGATAGTTTAATTAATTTATGGTATGTAAAGAATGCAATAAAAACAGATTATAACTCCTTCGAAAATGATACCGTATCTGTAATCCCGGAATTTTCAGATTCGGTTTACATTGAAAGACTTCAAAATATCCCTTCAATAATTGATTTATCATACAATAAAATAGTTCGTAATTACATTCACGTTTACACAAAACAAAGAAGGGAAAGCGTAGGAACTATGATAGGAATGGCTGACTACTATTTCCCTAAGATTGAAGAAATATTTGAAAGTTATGGCATACCAACAGAGTTAAAATATCTCGCCATTATAGAATCTGCATTAAATCCCCGTGCAGTTTCAAGAGTAGGAGCAACAGGAATGTGGCAGTTCATGTATGGCACAGCACGCATGTACGATTTAACTGTAAATTCCTTTGTTGACGAACGTCGTGACCCGATAAAATCAGCACATGCGGCAGCTTTATTTATGAAAGATTTATATTCAATGTTTAACGACTGGACTTTAGTGATTGCAGCATATAATTGCGGGCCTGGAAATGTAAATAAAGCCATAAGACGTTCGGGAGGCAAACGCGATTTCTGGCAAATTTATTATCGCCTACCCAGAGAAACGCGAGGATATGTTCCTGCCTATATTGCAGCTACTTATACATTTAATTACTACAAAGAACATGGCCTTACACCTCGATTCCCGGAAATACCCATTGCAACAGATACTATAATGATATCGGATAACCTGCATTTAAAACAAGTTTCTGAAGTTTTAGATATTCCACTAAAAGCTTTGCGCGATTTAAATCCCCAGTATAAACAAGATATTATTCCTGCTAAAGGAGGTCATCATTACCCTTTAACTATCCCAATGGAGTATGTAGGAAAATTTATTGATCAGCAAAATTCCATTTTTGCCTATAAAGATTCTATTTTTTTCAATGCCGACAATACTATAAAAAATCCTCAACGATCTTATTATGTACCGCAAGCTCCAACCAATCGCGCCAAATTAATTTATACTGTTAAGTCAGGTGATAATCTTGGATTTATCTCAGAATGGTATCATGTTAGAACCTCAGATATTCGTTACTGGAATAATATTCGTGGAAATATGATTCGTGTTGGCCAAAAATTAAACATTTATGTACCAAAAGGTTCTTCAAAAAAATATGCAGATATTAATAAATTATCTTTCGAAGAAAAACAACTAAGAATAGGAAAAACAAGTACGCGCTCTGAAGAAATTAAAACTGTTCCAATAGACAATAACTATGTTTACTACAAAGTTCGTTATGGCGATACGCTTTGGGAAATTGCTAAAAAATATTCCGGAGTTACAGAAAATGACATTATGAAGCTTAATAATATCACAAATGGCAAATCGTTGAAAGCCGGACAGCACATAAAAATAAAACCTAAGGGATAAATTATTTTTAAATTGCTTGTATCCAAAATAAAACATCCGAAGTTTTTGAAACTTCGGATGTTTGTTATTTTAAGCGAAAAGTTATCCTTTTCAGAATAGTATTTCTGCTAATTTTTCAATATTTTGTAAAGCATCATTATCCTTGTAAGCATCACCAATATCATAAGATTCTGAAGTAACAACTCCTAAAAACTCAACACCCAAAGCTTCAAAAGATCGTTTAAACATTTCAATTGTTAAATCACAATCCGAAGCACCTGATCCTGCAGGAAGAATCAGGGCAGCCTTCTTTCCTTTGAGTTTTTTATTTACATAATAAGGTCTGAATCTATCCAAAAGTAATTTAGTTTGTGCAGTTGGTCCAAACCAATATATTGGCGTTCCTATAATCATAATATCTGAATCGTCAATACTGGCATACAATTCTTTCATTCCATCTTTTAATATACACACCAGTTCTCCTTTTTTACAAGCACGACAATCCAAACAAGGTTTTATGTTAAAATCATATAAATATGAAATTTCAATATCCTGATCTGTTGGTAAAAATCTAACCAAATATTCCGCTAGGATGCTGGTATTCCCTTTTTTACGTGGGCTGCCATTTAAAATCAGTATTTTTTTCATAGAATTATGGTTTCATTCGAATCCTAAAATAAGGATTTAAATAAAATAAAAAAAAGTTTTAAACTTTTTATAAAGGTTTTGTTTCTAAAATCTTCAGGCATAAAATCTTTCAATTAAAAGAAATATTGATATATTTAGAAATCAAATTGAAAAGCATTCAAGTACAAGCTAAATGAAACCTTACAAAATTTTACTTTTCCTGATTAGTATCTTTCTTGTACTTTCTTTGCTTTCTTTTGTATTTCCTAAAGATGGTATCTTTTTGGGAAATAACATCCTTGTGCGATTTCCTGATATTAAAAATATTCTTACTCCAGACGAATCAAAATATACTGATATTTCGGAAATACTTGAATATCACCAATCCGATATTGAAGAAAACATTGCCGAGATAATCTCTGACACAATTAAAGTAGAAGCTGACAGTTTACATATAGTACCCGATTCGTTAAAAGCAGAAATTATTCAGGATTCAGTTCTTGATATTGATTCAGCATTTGTCAAAAAACCTCGTCAACAACCCGGAACCATACGGCAATTTCTTGAATACCCTGATGGCAACAAAAGTGTTCTATATCCATTCTTTAATCAATTACATAAGCTAAAAACTTCTGGTGATTTAATCCGGGTATTACATTATGGCGATTCTCAAATCGAAGGTGATCGAATGACATCTTATATCCGAAATGAGTTACAAAAACAATTCGGAGGTTCCGGTATTGGCTTATTTACCCCGGTGTTAATAAAAGGCACAAGTATTTCAATGAAGCATAAGCTTAGTGGTAGCTGGGATAGATATACCATACAAAATATTAAAAATGGAAGCATTTATCATAAAAGACTTGGTGCTTTAATGAATTTCGGAAGATTTGCTCCGGTAAATTCAATAGACAATAAAATGTATGCAGGCGAAATAAATTTAAAAAAATCAAATCTAACTTATTTAAGAACAAGGAAATTTAAGCAGTGTAGAGTATTTTATGGTTATAACGAACGTCCTTTTATTGCCGAATTAAAGTACAAAGATAAAACCCTCGATGCCGAATTAATTCCAGTTTCTCGTCAATTACAAACTTTATCGTGGGATATTGATGGTGCACTGGATGAAATTACAATTAGCTTTAAAGGTGATGACAGCCCTGATATTTATGGTATTGCCCTGGACGATCACTCTGGTATTGCTGTAGATAATATTCCATTGCGTGGTAGCAGTGGAACTGATTTTACAAAAACAGATCTTGCTTTTTTACGATCAATGTATCAAGAATTAAATACTAAACTTATTATACTTCAGTTTGGAGTAAATCTTGTTCCTCATATAACCAGTGATTATTCGTATTATGAAAGGCAATTTTATAAGCAACTAAAAACTCTGAAAGGCCTCAGACCAGATATAAACATTATTGTTATTGGCGTTTCAGATATGTCGCGAAATAACAAAGGACGGTTTGAATCATATCCTAACATTGAAAAAATTCGTGAAGCACAAAGAAATGCTGCGTTTAAAGCTGATTGCGCTTTCTGGGATATGTACGAAGCAATGGGTGGAAAAAATTCTATGCCAGCATGGGTAAATACTTCTCCGGCATTGGCCAGAACAGATTTTACTCATTTCACATGGAAAGGATCTGTTGTTATTTCCAAAATGTTTTTCGAAGCATTAATGCACGATTATAATGAATACTTAAAACTTGATCAAAAAGTAAAAAATGAAAGTCTGGAGAACTAATATAATTATAATACTAATTCTAAGCATTACGGTTTCTACCAGGGGACAAAGCTTATGTGATACCCTGCCATTTATTCAATGTAAGGACAATTTAATTTCAGTAAATGGTAATTATAATATTAATTCTTTGATTCAGAAATTCCAGAATTTAAATTCAGATAAAAGTAATCCTATTCATATAATTCACATTGGCGATTCTCATTTACAAGCGGGATTTTTAACCGAAACAATCAAACAAAAACTATTTCAGTTTTATGCCGGAAAAGATACCCTTGCTTCTCCCGGGTTTATTTTCCCTTATACAATAGCACAAACTAACAATCCTTTTTTTTATAAAGTTAATTATTCAGGAGATTGGGAATGGTGCAAAAATATTGATACTGAAAAAACTTGCAGCCTGGGTTTATCTGGAATTACTGTTAGAACGAATGATTCGCTTGCATTTTTCAGTATTAAAATGCAAAATGAAAAATACGATTATCCAAAAAAGTATTTTTTTAATTCAGTAAAGATATTTCATAATACAGATAGTACTATTAGCATAAACGTAAATGACAAAAAAGTTATCTCAAAAAATGGTTATTCATTTATTCAGTTAGATAAACTAACTGATTCTATTTTAGTTAGTATTAATATAAACGACAGTAGCAGTTTTTTTGAGTTATATGGAATCATCTTCGAAAATGATAAATCAAAAATAAATTACCATACCATTGGTGTTAATGGTGCAACAGCGCAATCATATTTAAAGTGTGATTATTTTTCTGATCATTTAGCAATAATCAATCCTGATTTAATCATAATTTCATTAGGAACAAACGAGGCTTATGATGATGATTTACCAGACTTGGAACATGAGTATATATTAAAAGATTTGATTTTACAGATAAAAGACATCAGCCCCAATGCAGCGATTATACTTACAACGCCAAACGATCATCTTAAAAACAGAGAGTTCAGTAACAACAACATTCTTCTTGTCAGAGATAATATTCTAAAAATTTGTAACGATTTCCAACTTAGTTTTTGGGATTTTTATTCAATTATGGGGGGCGAAAATTCAATTCTCAAATGGCACAAAAAAGGATTATGCAGTGAGGATAAATTACACTTTATAAGAATAGGCTATGAAATACAGGGAGAGTTATTTGCAAAAGCTATGATTGATTTGATTGAAAATATAAATACAGATGTCATTCCGGGCAATCCCGATAAACATCGGGACGGAATCTAATATTCAATAATAGATTCCTGATCTCTGCTAAGCTCCGTCAGGAATAACAAAAGAAATATTAATGGACATAATAAAAGACATATTATTATACTCCGAAGCAAAACCATTGTTATTTACAAGGCTTTACTTTTGGGGATTCTATGCCCTTTTACTAGTCGTTTACTCTGTTATATACAAGAAAAATCCTTTACGAAACGCCTACCTGTTTTTTATAAGTTTATTCTTTTATTATAAGTCGGGCGGATATTTTTTTACTTTACTTATATTTTCGACAATAGCTGATTTTACTCTTGGGCAGCTAATTTACAGTGCAAAAACAAGCTTAAAGAAAAAACTTTTTGTTGCAACAAGTATAATAATCAATCTTAGTTTATTAGGTTATTTCAAATACACTTACTTTTTTACCGATATTATAAACACCACCTTTCATTCAAATTTTGAGGTTATTAATCACTTAGCTTCGTGGACAAACAGCCTGACAGGTTCATCATTTGATATTTCGAGAATTATTTTGCCTGTTGGAATTTCCTTTTATACTTTTCAAACCATAAGCTATACTATTGATGTGTATCGTGGCAAATTAAAACCGGTAAAAAATATCATCGATTTTGGATTTTACGTTTCATTTTTTCCTCAATTAGTTGCAGGGCCAATTGTTCGGGCAGCAGAGTTTATTCCTCAATTGTATCAAAAGTTTAAATTATCAAAACGAGAATTTGGGCATGCCGTATTTTTAATTCTTAACGGCTTAGTTAAAAAAATGCTAATCTCTGATTATATCTCTATAAACTTTGTTGATCGGATATTCGAGTCTCCATTATCTTTTACCGGTTTTGAAAACCTCATGGCTGTTTATGGATATTCCATTCAGATATACTGCGATTTTTCAGGATATACAGATATTGCAATTGGTGTAGCTTTATTACTTGGATTCAGATTACCTATTAATTTTAACTCTCCTTACAAGGCAATTAATATTACCGATTTCTGGAGAAGATGGCATATTTCATTATCATCATGGTTACGTGATTATTTATACATTCCACTTGGAGGAAACAAAAAAGGGAAAGTAAGAATGTACGTAAATATTATGATTACAATGTTACTTGGAGGACTTTGGCATGGTGCAAGTATGAGATTTATTATTTGGGGAGGAATACATGGAATTGGACTTGTTATTCAAAAACTCTGGGTAAAAATGAATTTATCTTTGAGCAAATATTACACATCCCGATCCAGCAAAAATATATTCTTCCGTTTTGTATCAATATTTACAACTTTTCACCTTGTGACTTTTGCATGGATATTTTTCCGAGCCGAAAATATGGAAAATGCTCTTGGGATGATAAAACAAATTACCCTCAATTTTCAATTGGAACTTATACCGGTAATGGTCTCGTCATATTATAAAATATTTTTTATCATAATTTTGGGATTTACAATTCATTGGTTGCCTTCATCGTTTAAAGAAAATTATCGGGGATGGTTTATAAAATCTCACATAACGATTAAGATTCTGCTTGCTGTTATTATAATTTTTATATTATACCAGGCTAAATCAGCAGAAATACAGCCTTTTATATATTTTCAGTTTTAAATAAACGAAACCGTTGAAAACATCATTTTATTTATTACATTAATTTTATATTTTCCTAATTATTGCACGTGCTTTTGTCCCGATTTTAATATTGTTATAGAAGAAATTAGTATTAGGTTTAAATGAATATGTTTCCCATCTTACCAATTCAAAATTCGTTAATTTTAATAGATACTTAAAAGTTCTTTTTGAAAACTCATTACAGTGTCCTGGATTATAAGAGGCATCGTATTTTTTGTTACTAAGTTTAAGATTCGTCATCATTCTCCTGAATTTATGACTTAGGGAGTTTATATTAGGAAATTCAAAATGTGCATACCCTCCTTTTTTTAATAACGCCGATATCTTATTCATAGCTAATATAGAATCAGGCAAATGTTCTAATACATGTCGAAGAGAAACCAAATCGAATTGTTCACTACTGTTTTCATAATGCAAAAAATTTGCAGTATAAACTTCTACATCTAATTTCTCTTTTACATATTTTGCATAATCAGGAGAAATTTCCAATCCTTTCACCTTCCATCCGTCTTTTTTTGCAAAATACAACACACTTCCTCCACCACAACCTATATCTAAATAACTTCCTTTTATTGGTACGTATTTTTTAATAAAATTATATGCCGCTTTTGCACCTATTTCGTTTTCATAGTTTTCAATCGGTTTAAACCTGCCAAAGTATTTTTCTTGGTTTTTACTTATAACCAATCCTTTGGTATCCAAATTAACAAGTCCGCATTTCGCACATTTATAAAATTTATATTGAAGTTTATCACCTTGCGTATAAAATAATTTTAATTCCTGACTTTCACATATTCTACATTCCATTTTTAATAATTTTTCGGATTTTTCAATTGCAAATGTATATAAAATACGCTCATCACCAAAGTACGGGTTTTTTTTACAAAAGACAATTAAGAGAACTGTTTGAAATTTAACCAATACTATACATTCCTATTCCTGCATTTTCAATATTTATTAATTTATGACTTGCTAATATAATTTTTTCTACATTTGTCAGTTCATTACTTTGTACATTAAATAAAATCACGAAATGAAAGGATTTGGTAAAATTTTAAGATATATGATTCCCTACTGGGGCAAGGGAGTTTCAAGTGTAGGCTTATCATTTTTGGCTACTATATTCTCGTTGGTTTCATTTACAATGGTTATTCCTTTTTTAGGAATTTTATTTGATAATCAGCCTATCGTTGAAAGTCCTGTTGAGTTTGCTTTAAATACTGAATCAATTACACAAAATTTCTACTATTTCCTTAGTCAGATCATAGTTACCCAGGGAGTTAACACTGCCCTTTTAACCGTGAGTATATTGGTTGTTATTTTCGCTTTTTTAAAAACGCTTTTACAATATTCCAGTAACTACGTAATGGCTCCTTTAAGAACCGGAGTTGTACGTGATATCAGAAATAAATTAAATACAAGGATTCTTGAATTACAACTATCCTATTTTACTGAAGAACGTAAAGGCGATCTAATGGCCCGAATGACAAGTGATGTTCAAGAAGTTGAAGTTTCAGTTGTTCGTTCTTTAAACAATGCCATAAAAGCTCCAATAACCATGATTATTTATTTGGTTGTTTTGTTTATTATGAGCCCGTTTCTAACATTATTTGTTCTAGTATTATTACCTATATCTGGAGCTATTATTGGACGAATTGGTAAGTCATTACGTCGTAAATCGGTTAAGGGCCAGAATATGCTTGGATTAATAATGTCCTACATTGAAGAAACTCTTTTTGGCCTTAGAATTATTAAAGCCTTTAACACTGAGAAGAAAATAAACCAACGATTTATTGATCAAAATAATGCTTACACCAGCTTAATGAATAAAATTTGGCGAAGAAAAGATCTTGCCGGACCATCGAGTGAGTTATTGGCAACAATAGTTATTATTATTATTATGTGGTATGGAGGCAGTATGGTTTTAAATCAGGATGTTAGTATGTTACCACAAACATTTATAGCTTACCTGGTAATTTTTTCACAAATTATTCCTCCTTCAAAAGATTTGTCAACTGCCTATTATAATCTTCAGCGTGGCCTAGCTTCATTAGACCGAATAAATGTTATACTTGATGCTGATATAACCATTAATGAAAAACCAAATGCTGAAGCTATTGAAGATTTTAAAACTGAGATTGAATACAAAAATATAAGCTTTAAGTATATTGAGGACTATGTGTTGAAAAATATTAACCTTAAGATTAAGAAAGGAAATATAGTTGCATTAGTAGGCCAGTCAGGTTCAGGAAAATCAACTCTCGTAGATTTATTACCACGATTTTATGATATAGTTGAAGGTAAAATTCTAATTGACGGACATAACATTCAGGATTTAAAAATAAAAGATCTTCGAAACCTAATGGGAATAGTAAGTCAGGAATCAATCTTATTTAATGATACCATTTACAACAATATTGCTTTTGGTATGGAAGATTCAACTGAAGAAGAAATTATTGCTGCAGCGAAAGTTGCCAACGCACATGAATTTATTTTACAAACCGAAAATGGTTACCAAACCAACATAGGTGACCGGGGAAGCAAACTTTCAGGAGGACAACGACAAAGAATTAGTATTGCACGTGCGGTTTTAAAAAATCCTCCGGTTCTTATTTTGGATGAGGCAACCTCGTCATTAGATACTGAATCAGAAAAACTGGTTCAGGATGCTTTGTTTAAATTAATGGAAAACAGAACTTCCATCGTTATTGCTCATAGACTTTCAACCGTTCGCAATGCCGATGAAATTTGTGTACTTCATGAAGGGGAAATTGTTGAAAGAGGCAAACATAAACAATTACTTGCAAAACAAGGAGTTTATAAAAAATTGCATGATCTTCAGATTTTTGCATAAGACATTTGACGGAGTATCAAACGATACTCCTTTTTTTATTATCTTTAAAAGAACAAATTAATTGAATCCTTTTTTGTTTTTTTTCGTAACTTAGAAAGATAATAGGAATAAATATTTTTCTTTTTAATGCTGATATGAAAAACAGAGTACCAGCTTTTTTTATTTTTTTAGTATTAATTCTCTCTTCAATGGGGATTAATAAAACATTTGCTCAAGACTACAATATAGATTCACTTGAAGTTATTTTGGGAAAATCTGAAGGAATAAAAAAAATTCCATATTACTATGCCTTAACCGATTACTACATATATAATGCCCCTGATAAAGCTATCCGTTTAGCCAATAAATTTTTAATTCTTGCCGAAAAATATGATAGCACAAATATTATTGAGTATTGTTATCAGATTTTAGGTGAGGCTTACTTTTATCAGGAGAATTATACCAATTCTCTTGATTACTTCCAAAAATTTCTAAGCAGCCAAATTGAAAAAGGAAACGAAAAAGGCATTGGAAGAGCATATAATAATTTAGGTGCTGTTTACAGAGCAATTGATGACTATTCTGAGGCAATACAGTGCTATGAAAAAGCTTTAAGAATAAACCTTAAACTTAACGATATTAATGGATTAAGTAGCACTTATAATAACCTGGGAGTTCTACACGAATATCTTAACTTATTTGCACAAGCCAGAGATTTTTATAAAAAATCACTGGGTATAGAGTTTGACTTAAACGACCTTGAAGGAATTTCAACTTCGTACCTTAATTTAGGCGGAATAAATCTTAAGTTACAAAATTACGATATTGCTATTGAGTATTGTGAGAAAAGCATTATCATTTGCGACTCTTTGAACTACAACCATACTCTTGAAATAAACTATGACATTCTTTATCAAATTTATAAAAAAACGGGGGATTCAGAAAAAGCTCTTCTTTATCTTGAGAAATTCTACGATTTAAAAAACAACAGGATAAATGAAGAATCTAATACACAAATTGCCGAATTAGAATTAATATATCAAACAGATAAAAAACAGCAAGAAATTGAATTGTTAAGTAAACAAAAGAAGCAAAAGGAGATACTAAATATTATTGGTTTATCCGGACTGGCTATTTTTAGTATATTATTTATTATCCTAATTCGCACAAATAAATTCCGTAAAAAAAATAATCAGATTCTGCAATTACGAAACGCTGAAGTTATGCAGCAAAAAGAAGAAATTGAGGCTCAACGTGACGAAATTGAAGCTCAGCGTGATGAAATTAAACGTCAAATTGATCTTTCCGAACTACAAACAAATAAAATTTTAAATCAAAAAAAGGATATTACTGACAGTATCGAATATGCAAAACATATCCAAATAGCATTGTTCCCCGATAAAATTACATTGCAAAGAATTCTAAAAAAAGGATTTTGTTTATTTAAACCAAAAGATATAGTAAGTGGCGACTTTTATTGGGTGGCAGAAATTAACAACAAATCAATTATTGTTGCTGCCGATTGTACAGGACATGGAGTTCCTGGCGCATTTATGAGTATTATAGGAATAAATTTCTTAAACGAAATTGTTTACGATGAACAAATTACTAAGCCTTCCGAAATTTTATCTTTGTTAAGAAGAAAAATAATAAAAACCATGGTACATGCTAACCGGATTAATGAATCTAAAGATGGAATAGATTTAGCACTGGTTGTTATTGATTACAACAAAATGAATCTTGAATACGCTGGTGCGTATAATCACTTATATTATATCCGTGATCATATGCTCAATGTAATAAAAGCAGACAGAATGCCGGTGGGGATATCAGAAAAATCTATTGCTCCATTCACCAATCACACAATAGATATTCAAAAAGGAGATTTGTTTTACATGTTTACTGATGGCTTTGCCGATCAGTTTGGAGGCCCACGAAAAAAGAAATTCAGAGTCGGGAATTTACGAGAATTACTTCTTGATATTCATGAAAAAGAAATGACTGAACAAAAAAGAATTCTTTATGAAACTTTCATCAACTGGAAAGGAACGCAACCACAAGTTGATGATGTTCTGTCAATCGGAATAAAAATCTAAGAAACAATTAAGCTTTAATCTCAAGCAAATTTACCAACGATTCTATTTTAAGGTTTTTACCACTTATCGTATGCATGGCTTTTCGATAATAAACCTGCCTTCTGCCTAGCAGATCTTTTGCATAAACAGTTAAATCTTCTCTTGATTTCCCCCATATTAAAGGCCTATCTTTTTTTGCATGCATTAACCTATCAACCAGTGTATGAATATCAACTTCCAGATAAATGGTAACCCCTGTCTCATTCATAAGTTTCATATTATCAAAATAACATGAAGTACCACCACCGGTTGAAATCAGAATATTTTCGTTTTTATTAATTATGGTCTCTAGAGATTGTTTTTCAATTTCTCTGAATTTATCCATTCCCTTATTATAAATAAGTGAACGAATAGTCGTGTTGTATTTTTCCTCAATATAATCATCAAGATCAACGAAAGGTAATCCAATCTTTTTAGCCAGTTTTTTACCAACTGAAGATTTGCCACTTGCCATAAAACCAATTAGAAAAACTCTCATAAGCTTTAATTTTGACTACTAAATATACAAAAAATCCAATTGAAATAACAATTCATTATTTTTTACCATTTTCAAATAAACTCATCTGAGATGTATTCTCATCCTTCATATCCTCTACAGATTCTGGTATTTCTGGCTCTTCTTCCTTAACAATTAAAGGTTCAAGTTCTTTAACCACCTTTACTTCGTAATTAGATAATCGTTTCCCTCTTGCCTTATAACTTTTAACACCAATAAATTCAGCAACTTCAATAATATCATTTTCACGATTTTTATGTCTGCCTCCAAATGAAACTTCCAGTCTTGGATATTCAACTTCAATTAATTTAATTAATCGTGATTCTTCGTTATCGCCTATAAAACTTGTTGGTTTATCAATAGGGTCGATGATAAACCGTTTAATGTAATAGTATTCCAGATCAGCATCGTAGTACACTGCAGAAAATATTTTTTCCGGTCTGTATTTTTCTACAATCATAACATCATCTTCAAAATGATTCATTAAATCATAAGTTGATAATCTGTAATTTCCTGATTTAGTAACAACCAGAATTTTATCATCACTATGGAATTCACCCAAATAATTTCCTCTTCCATCGGCATTTAAACGCAATACCTCTTCTTCGAACCAAATTTTTCTGTCTCCCAGTGTAGAAACTCCTTCATCCTTCAATACAATTTTATGAATTGCATATTTTGTAAGGATATTACCCATTGATTGTCGGCCTTTTATTGCCAATTCGCTAAATTCAAATTCAAAAATCGGTTTTTTCAATCTTGGCCGTGGACGTAAATATATCTTAACAATTTCTGCTTCACCATTTGGATTAACTGTCATGTAAAGAATCTTCGATCCCTTAGTACCTTTCGAAATAGTGTAATCTTTATCACGCGTTATTCCTTTAATAGCACAACGTTTAATCATGATAGCTCCATTTTGGCCATCACGATAGATTACATTATAAATGGTACGATTATCGTTTCGTTTAAAAACAGCAACATGAATAATATCTTTACCAACAAATACTTTATCGTCAGCTTTGGTAATTATATATTTCCCATCACGAAGGAATACAATCACCTCATCAATATCTGAACACTCGCTCACATATTCGTCCTTTTTAAGACCTGTTCCAATAAAACCTTCTTCGCGATTTACATAAAGTTTTCTATTGGCAACAACAACCTGCGTTGCAGCTATTGAATCAAGATTTCTGATTTCTGTTTTTCGATCACGGCCATCACCATGTTTTTTGCGTATTTGCTTATAATAGTTAATTGCATATTCAATAATATGATCAAGATGATTCTGAACTTCTTTTATTTCTTCTTCAAGTCCACGAATATATTCATCAGCTTTTTTAATATCGAACTTTGTAATACGCTTAATTTTAATTTCAGTAAGCTTTACAATATCCTCTTCTGTTACCTCACGTAGTAATATTTTTTTAAATGGTTCAAGCCCCTTATCAATAGTTTTAATTACAGATTCCCATGTTTCGCATTCTTCTATATCGTGATATATTCTGTTTTCAATAAAGATTTTCTCCAGTGATGTAAGATGCCATGCCTCCTGCAGCTCATGTTTCTTAATTTGAAGTTCTTTCTTTAATAGTTCAACTGTATTATCAGCCGAATTCTTAAGCATTTCAGAAACGCCTATAAATATCGGTTTTGAGTTTTCAATAACACATGAATTTGGCGATATTGAAACTTCGCAATCGGTAAAAGCATATAGTGCATCTATAGTTTGATCTGGTGATGTTCCTGCCGGTAAATGAATTAATATTTCTACATTTTCGGCTGTGTTATCATCAATTTTCCTGATCTTTATTTTCCCTTTTTCATTTGCTTTTAAGATAGAATCTATAAGACTTTGCGTTGTTTTACTAAAAGGAAGTTCTGTGATTTTTAGCGTTTTCTTATCTTCTTTTTCAATTTTTGCCCTGATTTTTATTGAACCGCCACGTATGCCATCGTTATACTTGCTGAAATCGGCTATTCCTCCTGTTAAAAAATCCGGATAAATTTCAAAATTTTTACCTTTTAAATATGCTATTGAAGCATCAATTAATTCGTTAAAATTATGAGGTAAAATTTTTGAAGCAAGACCAACTGCGATTCCCTCAACACCCTGTGCCAAAAGCAAAGGAAACTTAACAGGCAGCGTAACCGGTTCGTTGTTTCGTCCATCGTATGACTTTTTCCATTCAGTAGTTTTAGGATTAAAAACAACATCCAGAGCAAACTTTGATAATCGGGCTTCGATATATCTTGAAGCAGCAGCTCCATCGCCAGTTAAAACATTTCCCCAGTTTCCCTGAGCATCAATTAATAAATCTTTCTGGCCAATCTGAACAAGAGCATCGCCAATTGATGCATCTCCGTGAGGATGATACTGCATTGTATAACCAATAATATTGGCAACTTTATTATACCTTCCGTCATCCAGCCTTTTCATTGCATGTAAAATCCTACGTTGAACAGGTTTTAGTCCATCATGTAAATGAGGAACAGCTCTTTCAAGTATTACATACGAAGCATAGTCAAGAAACCATTCTTTATACATTCCCGACAGATGCACTATTTTATGCATCTCTTCGCTACGCTTTTCCTTATCAGAAATTTCTGAATTCAGTTCTAATTCTTCTTTGTTTTGTTGATCTGTTTTTTCGTTTTTCTCGTTACTCATCCTTACAACAATATCTTTTAAATTGATCAATCTGTTTTTTAATCTGCTACCTCTACTTTAAGATTTTCAACAATAAAATCTTGTCTTTCGGGTGTATTTTTACCCATGTAAAATTCCAGCAAATCTTTTACTGCATCATCCCTCCTAAGTCGCACAGGATCCAGACGAATATCTTTACCTATAAAATACTTAAACTCATCAGGCGATATTTCACCAAGACCTTTAAACCTTGTTATTTCAGTATTATTTTTTAGTTTATTTATAGCTTTATTTTTTTCCTGTTCGCTGTAACAATAAATGGTGTCTTTTTTATTCCGAACCCTGAATAATGGTGTTTGTAAAATAAACAGATGCCCATTTTTAACCAGATCAGGGAAAAACTGTAGAAAAAATGTCATTAACAGTAACCTGATGTGCATACCATCCACATCGGCATCCGTTGCTATAATTACATTCTTGTATCTTAAGTTTTCAATTCCTTCCTCAATATCGAGAGCCGCCTGCAATAAATTAAACTCTTCGTTTTCGTAAACAATTTTTTTAGTTAAACCATAAGTATTTAATGGTTTACCTTTTAAGCTAAAAACAGCCTGGGTATTTACATCGCGTGATTTTGTAATAGAGCCACTCGCAGAATCACCCTCGGTAATAAAAATCATTGTTTCGTTTTTACGTTCATCGTTCGAGTTATAATGCATCCGACAATCACGTAATTTTTTATTGTGAAGGCTTGCTTTTTTTGCTCTTTGTTTAGCTAATTTTTTAATTCCTGAAATAGCTTTTCGCTCTTTTTCCGATTCAATAATTTTCCTGTGAAGCGCTTCGGAAACCTCGTCGTTTCGGTGAAGGTAATTATCAAGCTCTTTCTTTAAAAAGTCTCCTATAAAATTTCTGATGGAAGGGCCATTTGGAGCTATATTTTTTGAGCCAAGCTTTGTTTTTGTTTGCGACTCAAAAATAGGTTCTTCAACCTTAATACTTATAGCTGCTACAATAGAGGTTCTGATATCTGAAGCATCAAAATCCTTTTTATAAAACTCGCGAATTGTTTTAACATATGCTTCGCGGAAAGACGTATAATGTGATCCTCCCTGTACTGTATGCTGACCGTTTACAAAACTATAATACTCTTCGCCATACTGATTGCCATGTGTAATGGCGACCTCAATATCTTCACCTTTTAAATGAATAATCGGGTATAATCCTTCAGAACTCATATTCTGATCTAAGAGATCGCGAAGTCCGTTATCAGAATAATACTTTTTACCATTTAGTTTAACAATTAAGCCGGAGTTTAAAAAAACATAATTCTGAATAAGTACAACAACATATTCTTCAATGTAGTGGTAATCCCCGAATATCTCTCTGTCGGGCACAAAGGTTGTTAAAGTACCATTTTTTTCAGATGTCTTTTGGATGACCTCATCGCTAATCACTTCGCCACTAACGAACTCAACGCATTTTCTTTCTCCATCGCGAAAAGCTTCTATTTTAAAACTGGCTGATAAGGCATTAACCGCTTTAATACCAACACCATTCAGTCCAACTGATTTCTTAAACGCTTTAGAATCATATTTTGCCCCTGTATTCATTTTTGAAGCAACATCCATTAATTTTCCTAAAGGTATTCCACGACCGAAATCTCTTACTTTTACATAACTGTCGGTTATTTCAATATCAATTGTCTTTCCAAATCCCATCATATATTCATCGATGGAATTATCCATAACTTCTTTTAATAATACGTAAATCCCATCATCCTGCGAAGAACCATCACCTAATTTCCCGATATACATTCCCGGACGCTTCCTTATGTGTTCTTTCCAATCGAGTGTACGAATACTGTCTTCTGTATATATTGCCGTCATTTCACCAAATTTTTCGTAAATATAATTAAAAGAAAAGTCCCTGCTGAAATTGTTTATCAACAGGTATAGCTTAAATCTGTTGATAAATTAACATCAGTTCGATATAAAATTTAGTTCACCAGCCTGAATAATACTGCTTAACACCATATTCGATTATTATAAATTTTGGAATAATGGAATATTGGAAATGTTTTTTGGATAATATCCATTAATCCATCATTCCAATTCATTATAACAAAATGTATTTTACTTACTATCAAGCTATTCGTTAATTTCCTGAATCAAACTTAGATTAAAAATTAATAAATTATGCAAATTAAATAAAAACCAACGAATAATGGAGCATACAGATTGTTGAAAAAATGTTAATTTGAAAAGATTCCCATTTGTCGCATTAATAGCGAGGCATTCATGTTTTGAGTCACCCCGGGGCGAAGTTTATAATCAAATTTAATTTTATCTGCATCAATTTCAACTTCGAAACACTTATTCTTAATATTATCCGGATATTTTTTTTCCAGGTTACATAAAGTTAAATCATGCGTTGCAACTATTCCTGTGGCTTTCAACTTTATTAAATGTTCAACAAATTTCCACGATCCCTTTGCTTTATCAGCAGAATTAGTTCCTTTTAAAATTTCGTCTAATAAAACAAAGGTAGTTTTACCTTGCTTTAATTCTTCGATAATGTATTTTAATCTTTTTAGTTCAGCATAAAAGTACGATTCGTTTTCTTTTAGAGAATCTGCCGTTCGCATTCCCGAAAATAAATCCATCAATCTAAAATCAAATTTTTTTGCACATACCGGCATTCCATTCATTGCAAGAATTAAATTAACACCAATAGTTCTTAAGAAAGTGCTTTTACCAGCCATATTAGCACCAGTAACAATATCAATTTCGCCTGATTTATCAATTTTAAAATTGTTATTTACCCGCTTTGTTCGTGGAATTAAAGGGTGACCTAATTCTTCTGAATCCAGAACTGTTAAACCGGACACCTGAGGGTAAACAAAATCCGGGTTATTGTAACTGTAATTTGCCATACTACAATAAACATCAAACTCTGCAATAACTTGTACCCACCGTTTTATATTTTGTCCATATTTTACTTTCCATCTTTCCAGTCGCATTAAAGAATATAAATCCCACATAAGTGTAGCATTTAAAATAAGTCCTAAAAATATATTTAGCCGGGTATCAAATGCATCAATAATACGAATCAACTTTTTAAATGCTGTTTCGGCGTGAACTGTTTCTGTTTGTAAATCATTTTGAAGCTTTTTCAGAGTTTCTGAATTATAAGCCTCATTTTCAATGAGTTTAATTAGTTTTGAATAATTCTTTAAAATTCGAAGTTCTTCGGAAACAATACTTTGTTCTTTATTTGTTCTTTTCAACAATATACTTGCAATCAATAGTTGCAATAAGGCAAATAATACAAACCATGAATAATGTGAGATACCTGATATCAGTAAAACTAAAAATAATAATGTTATTACAGGAAGTAAAACCACTAATATTTTAAATAAAATACTTTTAATGAAGTAAACCGGATCGTCAATCCAATACTCAATCTTTTTGTTGTCATCATCAGTAACCGGGCAGGAATATCCTGTTGCCATAAAATTATGTCGCCAATCAATTTTAGGTGTCAACTCTTTTATAGCTTCTTGCTGATTTTTAAAGAGTAAATCATTTGTATTAATATTTAATATTCTTTTTGCAAGTAGTTCTCTGCCCACAAGGCTTACTGTTCTATTCAGATATTGGAATATAGATCCTTCACCAAACAAATCTAAATCAAAAGAATATGCATGCTCGCGAGAAATATAATTTACGCCATCGTTAAAACTTGAAAAATCGTTACTTAAAACATTGATCTCATCTTTATTAATTTTTATAAGATTTTTAATGTGATTTAAAACTTCCGTCTTTTTTAAATAGTAAACCACACCAAATATGAAAAAAGTGAAAAAGAAAAAAAACAATCCCAGTAAAATAAGACTGAACTGTTTAATTAAAAATATCATTAATGTAATAGCTGAAATAAAAGTGAAAAATCTCAAAAAACTTAAAAGAATAAGATTTTTTCTAAGCCCAGACAATTTTAGTTGATTCAATTCTGATTCTATCAAATTTCTTATCTGATTTGCAAATTCCCTGGTATCTATATCTTTAAAATCCGAATATGGAATTTCGTCAAGTATTTTTATTATTACTTTATGTTTCCCCTTAAAGAAAAAATTTGAGGAAATGAATTTGTTTCCTGTTCCATAAATAACCACTGGAACAATAGGTACCCTGACATTCTGAGCCAACCTAAAAGCACCTTCCTTGAAATTACCTAATTCTCTGGTTTTAGACCTGGTTCCTTCAGGGAATATTGTAATTGAGCAGCCTTTATTTAATACTTTCTCAGAATCAATAAACATTTTTTTTATGCTGGATCTACTGGATCTCTGAAGTTTTATATCCCCTTTCAAATGCATTAACCAACCATATATTGGTATTCTGAAAACTTCAGCTTTAGAAATCCAACGAAAAGGAACTCCAAGACGATAAATCAAAAGTATATCTTCCTGAGATTGATGGTTAGCAACAATTATTTTGGATTTACTATTTAGTTTTTCCTTACCCATAATTTTTATTTTCCATCCGGGAACTAACACGGTAAATAAACTCCCTCAGAAATTTGCCAGATAATGAAGAATTATCAATTTTTTATCCAAAAGAAAGGTTAAAAACCAGACTAAAGCAAAAAGGGGAGAAAGAACCAGTGTTACAGTTATTATTAATAGCCAAACATAAACAGAGAAAATTATTCTTGACATCTATATATATTTTCATTATTAACCGACTAAAGTTGGGGTTTCTAATTTTCATATTCTCGAATGCCCTGTTTATGGGCATTTAGTTTTTCAGTTCAATACAGACCCCCTGTTAATTAAACTAAGTTTAGTTGAAGT
>JAUWQL010000072.1 GCA_030611105.1 Bacteroidales bacterium | reverse complement strand
AACATTACGGACATGGAAATCAATGAAATAAACATGAAAATCAATAAACGACCAAGAAAAAAATTGGGCTTCAAAACCCCTTTATTTGTTTTTTTAAGTAGTTTTAACAAAAATGTTGCACTTGCATCTTGAATCTAGGTTATGTTACAAAAATCCAAAAAATAGTTCATAATCAAATTATTATTATACCTTTGCGCCCTTAAATTAATTAATGGTGTTTTTAGGTATCTGACCGGCTTTTGGCAAGTTGATTAGGAATCCAAAAGCACGGGAGGAAATAAAAATGACAAAATTTACCGATTTAGGTATCGCAAAAGATATCCTAAAAGGAATTAATGAATTGGGTTTTGAAGAAGCAATGCCCGTTCAAAAAGAAGTAATACCTGTAGTACTTGAAACAAACAACGATATTGTTGCTTTAGCACAAACCGGAACAGGAAAAACAGCTGCATTTGGGTTGCCAATTGTTCAGCAAATAAACATTTCACAGAAACATCCACAAGCACTTATTCTTTCACCAACACGTGAATTATGTGTTCAAATCGCCAAAGATTTGATGGCTTATTCGAAGTATGTTGATGGATTAAAAGTGTTGCCTGTTTATGGTGGTGCAAGTATTGATACACAGATTCGCGGATTGAAAATGGGAACGCATATTATAGTTGCTACCCCGGGTCGTATGCTGGATCTTATTAGACGTAAGAGAGCAGATATCTCGAATGTTCAGACAGTTGTTCTTGATGAATCCGACGAAATGTTAAACATGGGTTTTCGTGATGATTTGAATGATATTCTTGAATCAGTTCCTGATGAAAGAAGAACTTTGCTTTTTTCAGCTACAATGCCAAAAGAGGTTGCTGCAATTGCAAGAAAATATATGTCAAATCCTAAAGAAATTACTATAGGTAAAAAGAATGCCGGTGCAGAAAATGTAAAACATGCTTATTATTTAATTCATGCACGCGATCGCTATTCAGCCTTAAAACGAATTGCCGATATGAATCCAAATATTTATGGAATCATATTCTGTCGGACACGTATGGAGACAAAGGAAGTTTCCGAATGGTTAATTCAAGACGGATATAATGCAGATGCATTGCATGGAGATTTATCACAGCCTCAGCGTGATCATGTAATGAACAGGTTTAGATCGAAAAGCTTGCAAATGCTTGTTGCTACAGATGTTGCTGCTCGTGGCCTGGATGTAAATGACCTTACTCATGTTATAAACTATAACTTACCGGATGAATTAGAAGCATATACTCATAGAAGTGGACGAACCGGTAGAGCTGGGAAATCAGGAATTTCTATAGCTATTATCCATTTAAGAGAAAAATATCGAATCAGAGAAATAGAGAAAAAGATTAATAAAACTTTCGAAAAAGCTACTATTCCAACTGGTAAAGAGGTTTGTGAAAAGCAACTTTTCCATTTGATTAATAAAATTGAAAAAGTAGAAGTTGATCATGAACAGATTGACGGATTTTTACCTGAGATTTATAAAAAACTGGAAGAGGTTGATAAAGAAGATTTAATAAAACGATTTGTTTCTTTAGAATTCAACAGATTCCTGGAGTATTATAAGAATGCTCCGGATTTAAATGTTCCTGATGAAAAAGATTTTGGACAGAGAGATAAAGGGAGACGAAGAGCAAGTAGTAAAGATTTTAAACGTTTATTTGTTAACATAGGGAAAAATCACGGTTTAAACCCACAACGTTTAATGGGGCTTGTGAATGAAGCTACCAAAGAAAGAAATATCGAGATTGGTAGAATTGATGTAATGAAATCTTTTTCGTTTTTTGAAATTGATAAACAATATACTGATAAGGTACTTGATGGATTAAATGATGCCGTTTTTGAGGGTGTTAGTGTGAGTTCGGAAATAGCCAAAGAAAGACAATCGGGAGGAGGAGGTTCTGACCGTGGCTCAAGACGTGGTGGTTCAGATCGCAATTCAAGACGTAGTGGTGGAGATAGAAGCAGATCGTATGGAGGAAGAAGTGAAAGAAAATCTTCTGACAATGATCGATATGGAAGAAAATCAAGTGGAGGCCGATCAGGAAGTAGATCAGGAGGATCTGGCGGAGGAGAAAAATCAAGAGGCGGATCAAGAAGATCAAGACCTGGAAAATAGATTTAAGATATAAGTAACCAGATATAAAAATTAAGATTAATTATTGATTTTTTGACTTAATAAACTTAGTTGACATGAAATTTAAAAATGCCGGTAATAATTTGCCGGCATTTTTTATAATAAATTATTCAATTTCAATATTGTATTTGTCTAATAAACCAGGAAGTCCCAATACTGAGAATTTTGCCTTACTTAAATTATTTATTTCAGGATTGATCGAGAAATTATATGATGTTCGAAAATCCGATTTCTCCAAGACTGAATTTTTAAATTTTGCTCCGCTCAGGTCACAATTACTAAAAGTTGAATTTCTTAAATCCGATTCTATAAAGTCAACTTCTTCAAGTTTACACTCATCAAAATGTAGTCCTAACAACTTACAATTCTTGAATTTTACATTTCTAAATGCTGTGTTATTTATATTAGCATTGCTAAAATCGCAGTCCTCAAAAACACATTCAGTAAAATTTATTGCAGATAAATCTGAATTTGAAAAAATACAATTGTTAAAAGTGCAATTTTCATATTCTCCTTTTGAAAGCTGATTCTCCGTATAGTCTTGATTTTTGAATTTTTTTCTTTGGAGTATTCTTTATTCATTTTTTGCCTACTGTTTAAAAAACTAATCAATATAAGTTTCCGTAAGTATCATTTTAACCTTATTAATTTCCTTTTCAGTTAAATTATCAAGAGTCTTAATGATTCTTTGCTTATCAATAGTTCTTATTTGGTCTAACACAATCCAACCTTTCTTATTCTTATGGTTCACAGGAACTCTTGTTGGATATTTCTTTGACTGACTTGTTATTGGAGCAATTACAATTGTATTCAGATATTTATTCATCTCATTAGGAGAAATAACTACACAAGGACGAGTCTTTTTAATCTCACTCCCTATTGTTGGGTCAAGATTAACTAATACGATTTCATATTGATTTATTGCCATTCTTCAAAATTTTCGTCTTCAAAGACGTCATTCATTAATGGCTTATCATCACCATTATCATGCATTTTCTTAAATGCCTTTTCCCAACCTTTTCTTGGTTCTGCCTTTGGTTTCAAAATGATATAACTTTTTTCAAGTATAAGTTCAACTTTATCTTTAATGTTATACTTATCAAGCAGCGTTTTGCTTAATCTTATACCTTTTGAGTTACCTATTGGAACAATTGAAATATCCATAATATTAACTTTTAAATGTAATTACAAAGTTAGCACAATAATTTAAATTTATCAAGGTGTTATCGGAATTTTTAAATGGTGGGCAACTAATCCTAATCTGTCAAAGTAGAACTAATCAATATCCACAATTATTTACTCTTCATTTTTAACCGATTTTTAAAGCTAGATAATCCCTCAACGATAATTACTATTTCACCTTTCAAAGTCGATTTTGAATAATAGTCGATTAATTCTCTAAGCGTTCCTCTAATATTTTCTTCATAAATTTTTGTTAATTCGCGCGAAACACTAGCATGGCGATCTTCACCAAAAACTTTGGTAAATTGGGTTAATGTTTTTAGTAAACGATATGGAGATTCGTAAAAACCCATGGTTTTTTGCTCTTCGGCTAATTCGTTTAATCTTTTTAGTCTCCCTTTTTTCTGCGGTAAAAATCCTTCAAAAGAGAAACGATCATTAGGTAAACCGGAATTTATAAGAGCAGGAATAATAGCTGTTGCACCTGGCAAACATTCTACATCAAGCCCTTCTTCGATACATGCACGGGCAATTAAAAATCCCGGATCAGAAATTCCGGGTGTTCCTGCATCAGATACAAGGGCTATAGTTTCTCCTGATTTTATTCGATCAACAATTACAGGAACAGTTTTATGCTCATTAAATTTATGATGAGCCATAACAGGTTTTCCGATACCATAATGTTTTAAAAGAATTCCGGTTTTTCTGGTATCTTCAGCTAATATAATATCAACCTCTTTTAAAATACGAATGGCTCGTAAAGTAATGTCTTCAAGATTCCCAATTGGTGTGGGAACTAAATATAATTTGCTCATATAAAATACAGTTTCAAATTATTTGCTATGTTCATAAAAATATACGTTGATTTTTTTGTCTCAGTACTAAATACTAAAATCTATGTACTATAATTATGAATATTTTCTACGAACCAGTTCTTTTAATCGCTCAAAATTTGGATCATCAGAGTCCCAGTCAAAGTTTTCATTTAGGAAATTTACTGCATTCTCGTATATGTCGAAATTATTAAGAACCTGAATGGTTTCATGATAATGCTCTTTGTCATTGTTGAACAATTCCCGGATAAAAATAAATTTGTCGTTTAAACCAATAGCCGAATTAATATCATTAATTGGTTTTGTTTGCATTTTTGCAGAAACATCCTTCTTAACATTCTTCTTTGAAATATTATCGTGAATAAACTTCTTCGATTGAAATTTATCTGCGATAATTTCAGGAGAATTACTGTTTTGAGATGATTCAAGAGTTTTATCTTGTGGTTTTTCAACTATAATAGCTGCTTGGGCTGAAGGTTTTTCAATAATAAACTCGGGCTCCGGAATGGGCTTTTCTTCAATTTCAGTTACTTCTGTTTTAGGTATATCAATTTTTTCTTGCTTGGGTTTTTTAATTTCTGGTTCAAGTTGTTCGGGTTTTGTTAATAACTCTTTTCCTTGATCCTGAGGGATATATATAGCACCTGAATTAATGTTTAACAATAAATCATAAAGATTTCTTACTTTTGAAAGAGCAAGATCAATATCTATTTGGTGTATCTCTTTTGAAGCTTCAAATTTGTTGGCAATAGTATTGATATCTTGAATATTTTTTAAAATGGTTTTAACCAATTCGTTTTTCTTCATAGCGTTGAGGTTATTATATCATGCAAAAATAACGATAATAGTTTAGAATTTATTATAAGATGTTTTTTGAAGGTACAAATAAAAAAAGCAAAAACAGGGGTTGGATTGAAGTTATTTGCGGGTCGATGTTTTCCGGTAAAACAGAAGAATTAATCAGGAGATTAAGAAGAGCCGAATACGCAAAATTAAAAATCGAAATTTTCAAACCCCTGATTGACACCAGGTATTCCGAAGAAAAAGTTGTTTCTCACGATGAAAATACAATACGTTCCACTCCGGTTGAATCCTCTGGAAATATATTATTGCTTACAGGTGATGTAGATGTTGTTGGAATTGATGAAGCACAATTTTTTGACAAAAACCTTGTTGATGTGTGTAACCAGTTGGCGAATAGTGGAATTCGTGTTATCGTTGCCGGTTTGGATATGGACTATTTAGGAAAACCTTTTGGGCCGATTCCTGCCTTAATGGCCGAAGCCGAATATGTAACCAAAGTGAATGCTATATGTATGCACTGTGGAAATTTGGCTCAATACTCACATCGTATTGCCGAAAGTGACAAATTAGTTCTTTTGGGCGAAACAAATGAATATGAACCGCTTTGCAGGGTTTGTTATAATAAAGTTATGAACAAAAATAATTCATGATTTACACAATTTCGAAAATAGCAGGCATTATCAATGCAAAATTAATTGGCAAAGAAGATTGTGATATTGAACATTTGCTAATTGACAGCCGTAATATAATTTCATCGTCGAACACATTATTTTTTGCGATTCGAGGTGACAGGAACGATGGCCATGATTTTATTGGTGATCTTTATATTCAGGAAATTCGAAATTTTGTAGTTGAATTCTTACCTGAAAATCATTTTATTTTTCCAAAAGCTAATTTTTTAGTGGTAAAAAACTCCTTGGAAGCACTACAAATGCTGGTTTCTTATCATCGTAAAAATTTTAAATATCCTGTAGTTGGAATAACAGGGAGCAATGGGAAAACAATTGTTAAGGAATGGATTTATCATATTCTTCAGGGTAAAAAACAAATAGTTCGAAATCCTAAAAGTTATAATTCGCAGGTAGGAGTGCCATTATCGGTTTGGTTAATGGATAAGGTTTTTGATTTAGCAGTATTTGAAGCAGGAATTTCTCTTCCGGGCGAAATGGAAAAGCTTGAAAAAATAATCCAACCTGATATTGGGTTAATAACAAATATTGGGGAACCTCATCAGGAAAATTTTTCTGATTATAAACAAAAAGCAATAGAGAAATTAAAACTATTCTCAAATGCTGAAATAATAGTTTATTCAAAGGACCATGAGTTAATTGATAAAATAATTCAGAATGATAAGGTTTTATCAAAAAAGAAAAAATTTACCTGGTCGGGGAAAAATGATGCGAACTTAACAGTTAAAACAAAGCAAATAGAAAATAGTTACACTCAAATTGATTTTCAATTTAATGATCAAAAAAATCATATAACTATCCCTTTTTCTGATGAAGCTTCTGTTGAAGATGCTATTCATGTTTTGGCTTTATTGTGTGCCTTGAATTTTAATCCGGTTGATTTTAAAAGTAAATTCGAAACTTTGCCTCCTGTTGCAATGCGAATGGAATTAAAACAAGGTATAAATAATTGCACAATTATAAATGACAGTTATAATTCAGATTTAAATTCATTGGCTATAGCCTTAAACTATCTTGATCAGCAAAATCAACATCAGACAAAAACATTGATTTTATCTGACATTTTGCAAAGCGGGAAAAATGATAAAGATTTGTATAAGGAAGTAGCCTCGCTTTTAAATAAATTTAAAATTAAGCAGATTATTGGAATTGGTGAATCAATTTCTTTACAGGCTAATCAGTTCAATCTTGAAAAGATTTTTTATAAATCAACCGAAGAGTTTTTAAATGATTTTACAAAAAAGAATTTTAGCGATCAAGCCATTTTACTTAAAGGATCACGAAGTTTCCATTTCGAAAAAATATCATCAGTATTAGAAGATAAAGCACACAGAACCGTCTTGGAAATTAATCTGAATGCTTTAGTTCATAATTTAAATTACTTCAGATCAAAGCTTAAACCGGAAACAAAAATTATGGTTATGGTAAAGGCTTTATCGTATGGAAGTGGAACTTTTGAGATAGCTAATATTTTACAATATCAACGTGTCGATTTCCTTGGTGTTGCTTTTGCCGATGAAGGAGTTGCTTTACGTGAGGCAGGAATAAAAACTCCAATAATCGTTATGAACCCCGAGCAATATAGCTTTGATTTAATGTTAAAATATAATTTAGAACCTGAGATTTACAGTTTTAAGATTCTAAATCAGTTTTATCAGGCTGTTAAAAAAGCTAAACTGGAAAACTTTCCTATTCATATAAAGTTAGATACAGGAATGAACCGTTTGGGATTTGTGAAAAATGAAATTCCTAAGCTTATTGCTGAACTAAAAGAATCTGTAAACCTAAAGCTGTCGTCTATATTTTCACATTTGGCTGCAAGTGAAGAAAATGCTCATGATAAATTTACCCGTAAACAAATAACTTTATTTGATGAGTTAAGTAAGCAGATAATTAAAAATTTTGAATACAATATAATACGTCATATCGCAAATTCGGCAGGTATTGAAAGGTTCCCTAAAGCTCAATTTGAGATGGTTCGCTTAGGAATTGGTTTATATGGTATTTCTTCAACAAATCAGGACCAACTTGCCACGGTTAGTACTTTAAAAAGTACCGTGATTCAAATAAAGCAAGTTCCAAAAGATGAAACAATTGGTTATAGCCGAAAAGGAAAAGCTGAAAAGGATATAACCATTGCTGTGGTACCTGTAGGATACGCCGATGGATTAAATCGAAAACTGAGTAACGGTATTGGGAAATTATATATCAACGGATTCTTTGTTCCGATTGTCGGAAATGTATGTATGGATATGTGTATGGTTGATATTACCAACTGCAATATTCATGAAGGAGATGAAGTTATTGTTTTCGGTAAAGAGCAATCGGTTATTGATTTGGCAAATGTATTAAAAACAATACCTTACGAAATATTTACCAGCGTTTCTTCTCGTGTAAAACGGGTTTATTTTCAGGAATAATTATAGATGCATTGCACTTTTTTTATTATAAAGTTGCTAAGCACTTTTGAAGTGCTAAGCAACTATATGTTAGAAGTGCTTAGCATCTATGTTTTTATTAGCCCTTTTATATTGTACCAAAAAATTATATTTTTACTTTATGCATTTCGAAAAAGATAAAACCTACCATATTTATAACAGAAGTAATAATACGGTTTTCTATGATGAAAGGAATTATCTCTTTTTTTTATCAAAAGTTAAAAGCCAAATATCCCAAATTGCTGATATTATAGCGTGGTGTTTGATGCCTAATCATTTTCATTTTTTAATTGTTGCAAATGAAAAGAGTTGTCAGCTTATTAATGAACCACATCGGCCTGATGTCCAGCTACTATCTAAAAATATTGGTACAGTATTAAGTTCTTACACAAAGGCCATAAATAAAGAACGAGACCAGAAAGGGAAGCTTTTTTCTCATAATACAAAAGCTAAATGTCTTAATGATGTAAACAATAATTACAATTATGCTGCTACATGTTTTTATTATATTCACCAAAATCCGTTGACTGCAAAATTGTGCAACAATTTAAATGAATGGAAATTTAGCTCTTATCCTGATTACACAGGCTTACGAAATGGAACCTTGGTGAATAAAGAGCTGGCTTTTGAAATGGTTAATTATGATAAAGATAATTTTGCTGCTCAATCGCGTGCAATTATCAATGAGCAAAAATTAAAATATATCTGGTGAATTAATTAATTAATTGTAAATGAGTTGCTAAGCACTTTTGAAGTGCTAAGCAACTATTACCATATGCTTAGCACCTACTATATTTTTTCCACAAATTAACGAATCCAATCTTATTTAAAAAACTTGGTTGTTGAAAACTGTATAAGTGTCAGTTTTAAAGTGTTTAAACTGCTTTTTACGATGTTGCTTAAGTTTGTTTCTTCAATCATATCTCATAAATTTGGAGTTTTATCTAAATTTTGACTTTGATTCGGGTTAAAATTTGTCTTATTTTGGCGCTTGATTTAAAAGAACTTTAAAGTTCTGGTAAAATATCATGGACTACAAATACTTAAAAATATTTTCATTATTATCTTTGTTATTCATAGTTGCTGTAATATCAGCAAGTATTCGCCTTGATTTATTTGGTGCAATTAATAATAAAGAAGAAATTGTATCTAACTCAACAAAAAAGGAAATTGAAAAAATCTTTTATCAGGAAAAAGCCCTGAAAATTGATTCCATAATGCAGGTAAAGGCTAAAAAATATTATTTCAATGGTAATGTCCTTGTGGCCTATAAAGGGAGCTGTATTTACAACGAATCGTTTGGATATGCTGATATGCTAAGAAAAAGGGAGCTTGAAAAAAATGATATTTTTCAATTAGCTTCGGTAAGTAAGCAGTTTACAGCAATGGCTATTATGATTTTGAAGGAGCAGAATAAACTGAACTACGATGATACTGTAAGCAAATATATCCCCGAATTTCCATATCCGAGAATTACTATAAGAATGCTTTTAAATCACACTTCGGGTTTACCCAATTATATGTGGTTGGTTGAACATCATTGGAAAGGTAATAAAGCACCCTATAATGAGGATATTGTTAAAATGATGGCTGAACATAAACTGTCGTTATACTTTACGCCTGGCCGTCGTTGGGATTATTCAAATACAGGTTACATTACTTTGGCTAGTATTGTTGAAAGGATTACAAACGAGAAGTTTGCAGACTTTATGTATGAAAATATTTTTGAACCTTTAAAAATGGACAATTCGTTCGTTTATAGTAGTTCTTTAAGTAATGTTAAAAAAGATCGATTAATAGGATATTATTATCGTGGACGTAGATACAGAATGATTCCTGAAACAGTGAATGATGGTGCTGTTGGTGATAAAGGAATTTATTCTACTACTGAAGATCTTTTTAAATGGGATCAAGCGCTTTATAATAATTCGCTGGTATCATATGAAACCTTTAACGAAGCAATTTCAACGTTTAAGCTCAGAAATAAATATGAAATTCCTTATGGATTTGGGTTTAGAATAAGAACCAGAAACGATAAAAAAATTGCATACCATCATGGTAAATGGAATGGCTTCAGAACAAGTTTACTTCGTTATGTTGAAGATACAAATACAGTAATTGTTTTAAATCACACATCATCTTCACTTAACAATTCTATAATTCGCGATATACAGCAAGTTTTAGATGATTCATCAAGTGTAAACATGACTCATCAGGTAGTTACTTCTATTTTGGACGATGGTCTTGAGAGTGCCGTTGAGTATTACTTTGAGCATACTTACGGTAAAAGTATAAAGTTGGATATAGTAAAAATTTCAAAAGTAAGTCAGGTTCTTTACGATACGAATAATCCTGTAACTGCGGAACAATTGCTATTATTTAAAGATATGTATGTTAGGGGAGAGCTGGATACAAATTTCATGAACGACAGAAACTTTCTGGAAGCCTTATCAATAAAACGATAAATTAAGTTGATTTTATCCTAATTCGCTAACTCTTTCTAGTGCTTTCAAATCAAGAATTTTTATTTTTCTTCCATCCAATGCAATTATCTTCTCACTTGCAAATGTCGAAAGTGTTCTGATTGCATTTGAGGTTGTCATGTTGGAAAGATTAGCAATATCTTCACGTGAAAGATAAACTTTTATGGTTGCTTCATCTTCTTCAAGGCCGTAAGTATCTTTAAGGAATAGAAGTGATTCGGCTAATCTGCCACGAATATGTTTCTGGGTAAGTGTAACAGTCCTGTTATTAGAAAATCCCAACTCGGAAGCTAAGGATCGAATAATACTTAAAGAAAGGTCATAATTATTTTTAAGAATATTAAATAATGTTTCTTTTTCAATAGTGCAAATAACACTATCTTCAATAGCTTCAGCTGATGCAAGGTAATTTTGTTCAGCAAAAAGTGCTCTGTAACCAATAAATCCAACAGGTTTTGCCATACGTACAATTTGTTCTCGACCACCTACACCTTCTTTATAAATTTTTACTTTACCCTTCGAAAGGCAAATTAATCCGCTGGGCTTATCACCTTCTTTATAAATAATATCGTTTTTTTTGTAATAAGTACAGGTGCTGTTTCTTTTTAGTAATTCTTTTTCATCAGTACTAAGAACACTAAAAACAGACATTTGGTTATCGATAATATTATGGCATTCAACGTTCATTGATTAAATATTTATAAAAACATGTTAGAAAACATACAAATGTATAATTTTAGTCTAAAACTATAAAATTTTTTCATGAAAATCGGATATAATTCCAATATATGATTAATTCGGTTGTTTCGACAAGCTCAACAACCTTGTTTTTTTTTGTACCCTAAGTTATACTTACAATACCTTGCGGAGCCGAAGGGTTAACTATATTTTGCTACCAGGGGCATTCTTCTTCCTGCACCAAATGCTTTAGATGAAATTCTTAATATTGGAGGTGCTTGATATCGCTTATATTCATTGCTGTCAACAAGTTTAACGATTCTTTCAATCAGTGTCTTATCCCAACCCTCTTCAATAATATCTTCTAAAGGTTTTTGTAATTCAATGTATGCAAAAAGTATTTTATCAAGAGTATCATAATCGGGTAAGGAATCCGAATCTTTCTGATCGGGACGAAGTTCTGCTGATGGTGGTTTAACTATTGTATTCTCTGGAATTATTTCAGAATCGCGATTAATATATCGGGCTAATTTATATACATCGGCTTTGTAAACATCGCCTAAAACTGAAAGTCCACCATTCATATCTCCGTATAGTGTTCCATAACCCACAGCTGCTTCACTTTTATTTGAAGTATTTAGTAGAATATGTCCAAACTTATTTGATAATGCCATTAGAATTGTTCCTCTGGCTCTGGCTTGAATATTTTCTTCTGTAATATCTTCCTGTAATCCTTTAAATACTGTTTTTAACGATTCGTCAAAACTGTCAACTACATCCTGAATGTTAACAATATCGTATTTTATGTCAAGATTTTTTGCTAAAATCTCAGCATCGGTAATGGAGTGTTCTGATGAATATTTAGATGGTAAAAGAAGTACTCTGATATTTTCAGCTCCTAATGCACTTACTGCAATAACAAGCGATACTGCAGAATCAATCCCTCCTGATAATCCAAGAGTTGCATTTGTAAAATGCATTTTCTTAAAATAGTCACGAATACCTAAAACCAGAGCATCATGAATTTTTGCAATAACATCAGGATCTTCATCAATTGTCTTCTTAATAGTACACTTATTTATTTCGTCTAGATTATATATTTTATAATCTTCTGTAAACAACTTCATTTCATCTGCAATTGTTCCATCCGGATTAACTACAAGCGATCCTCCATCAAAAATTAATTCTGTTTGGGCACCAACCTGGTTAACGCTGAATAAAGGGAGATTGTATTTCTTGGCATTGCGAATGAAAACATTTTTTCGACCCCAGATTTTTGTGTAAGAAAATGGAGATGCTGCGATATTAATTATAAAATCGGGCTTATATTCAATAAGCTTATCCATTGGAGTGACATTATATAACTGATTTTTCGCAAAAGTGTTCTCGATTGGTTGAAGATCCCATAAATCTTCGCAAATAGTTATTGCTATTTTTTTGCCTTTGTATTCTACAACGTTAAATTTATCATTAGACTCAAAATACCTGTATTCATCAAAGATGTCGTAAGTTGGTAACAAAGTTTTATTTTGGGTAAATTTCACTTCACCATCTGCAATAAAAATGGCTGAATTATATAATCTTTTCCCTTTTTGATGATAATTTAATGTTGGTGATCCAATAATTACTGCTATATCAGTACAGTGTGGTGCAATTTCTTCTACGGCAATCTCACATTGCTCGATAAATGATTTCTTCTCCAGTAAATCCTGAGGAGGATAACCGCAAACAGATAATTCTGAAAAGACAATCAAATCAACATGATCATTTTTTGCTTTTTCAATCTGATTCAGGATTTTCGAAGTGTTTTTCTCAAAATTACCTATATGATAATTTAGTTGAGCCAGAGCAATTTTCATACAAGTCCAATTTTAAATATGAGTAGTTTAGAATAATATTCCAATACGAATAGCGAAATTGCTTAATGTTACTTTATCAGAGTCATCTGTTATATCAATAAATCCATTTGTATAAGTAAGTCCTAAAATTATTGCACTATTTCCTCCAATAGAATATTCCACACCTGCGCCAATATAATATCCCAGATTAAAAAGTTTTATTTCATCAGAAATGTTCTCGTTCTCCAGTTCAAAATTATCAACCTCTCCGGTAGCTTTAATATTGATTCCTCCATTAATTCCTAAATTAGCAAAAAAGGTCAAATAGCCAATTTCATTGGTTTTTAATTTTAAACCTAATGGAATATTTATGTATTGCAATTTGTAGTGAACTGTGCTACCTTCGGGGAGTTCTTCATTACCACCATTGGTTTTAAGAGTTGTAGAATCTTCAAAAATTAAATTGCCTCCCGTATTATCTATCGATATACCTGTCGTGAAGGCATAGTTTTGAGCAAAAAAATTGTCCATATTTAAACCTATGTTAACTCCAAATTTAGAACCATCACTTTCCACTGCTTTTATATCTGATGACATCCACGAAAATTGGGGATCAACAAAAACAGTAAAACGCGTATCTTGCGAAAATGCTTTAATACTGATAATAGCTAATATTGCAATAAATAAATACTTTTTCATACTTTTAGGCTTTGTTTTTAGTTAATACAAAAATATACAAAAATCGCATCAATTTAAGTGATTTTTGTTGATTGTATTCAAAAATCAGACCTTTTATTTAAGTAAATAGAATTATTTAACAGAAAATATTTGAAAAAATGATTAAAAAAGGATTTGTACTTTTCATTATAGTTATTTCAATTTTAACATCATGTAATAAAAAAGATAAGTTTGATGTTGATATAAATAGTGTAGAGCTGGATATTAAAATAAATCGACTGGATAAAGACATCTTTGAAATAGATCCTGAAAATATAGATAAGGAAATTATAGAAATTACTGATAAATATGGTGAGTTCTTTGAGTTATACAGCACTAGAGTTATTAATTTGGGAAACCCTTATAATAAAGAGTATCCAAATTATCTAACAGGATTTATTACCGATTATACTATGAATAAAGTTTATGAAAAGGTAATGGAAGTTTTTCCTGACATTGAAAATATTGAAAATGATATAAATATTGCTTTTAAGAGATATAAATATTTTTTCCCCGAACAAAAGATCCCTGCTATTTATACCTTTATTGGAGGATTTAATCAGTCTGTTGTTGTGGCAGATAGTATTTTAGGTATAGGTACAGATAAATATTTAGGTAAGGATTGCGAATTTTATGACCGACTAGGTATTACAAATTATTTGAAGAAGAATATGAATCCGGAAAATATTCCTGCAGATGCATTAAGAGCTTGGGCACTGACAGAGTTTGTTTATAATGATTCGATTGACAACCTTGTAAATAATATGGTTTATCATGGTAAGATTCAGTATTTTTTAGATGCTATGTTCCCAAATTATTCAGATTCATTAAAAATGGGTTTTACTTCGGATCAAATGCGATGGTGTATTAATAACGAAAAAGAAATGTGGAATTATCTTATCGAGAAAAAGTTGTTGTTTTCAACTGATTATATGACAATTAATAAGCATATTAATCCTGCTCCTTTTACTTCAGGTTATCCTAAAGAGTCACCAGGGAGAGCTTCGGTTTGGTTAGGCTGGAAAATTATTTATGCATATATGGAAAGAAATTCCAAAATCACGTTAAAAGATTTAATGCTCAACGATGATTACCAAAATATTCTTACAGAGTCAAGGTATGAACCGTAAATTGGTCTCAAATTTCAGGTTTCAAATCCGGTATTTAGATTTTTGTATTTTGTTTAACTATTAAGTTGCTGAGTAATAGTTTATACGTAAAAACGTTGAACAAAACTTTTTGTTAAGCGTTTCTATTTAAAATATTAACAAATTGAATCATATATTTATGTACATTTGTTAATTTAAAAATTATGATTCAACAAAATAATTAATCATCATAAAATACTTTACTCTATGAAACCTGATATTGAAATTGCTCAAAGTGCCAGCATTCAGCCAATCGTAAACATTGCTAAACAACTTGGCATTCCTGAAGATGATCTTGAATTATATGGAAAATATAAAGCCAAGCTTCCTTTGAAATTGATTGATGAAGGAAAAGTTAAAAAATCTAAACTTATTTTGGTTACTGCAATTACTCCAACTCCTGCCGGAGAGGGAAAAACTACGACATCGATTGGATTAACACAAGCATTAAATAAAATTGGTAAAAAAACTACGGTTGTGCTAAGAGAACCATCTTTGGGTCCTGTTTTCGGAATAAAAGGTGGAGCTGCTGGCGGAGGACATTCACAAGTAATTCCAATGGAAGACATTAATCTGCATTTTACCGGTGATCTTTCAGCAATTGAAAAAGCTCATAATTTATTGTCGGCTCTTATTGATAATAATATGCAATTAAAAGAAGGCAATCTTGGTCTTGACCCGCGAACTGTTGAGTGGAAGCGTGTTATGGATATGAATGAGCGTGCTTTGCGTGATATTGTTATTGGTTTAGGTGGTCCAAAACAGGGGGTTCCGAGAGAAACAGGATTTAATATTACGGCTGCATCTGAAGTAATGGCTACATTATGTATGGCTAAAGATTTAAAAGATCTTAAAAAACGATTAGGTAATATATTTATTGGTTATACTTATGATGATAAACCTATTTTTGCCCGTGATTTAAAGGCTGAAGGCGCAATGACTGTTTTAATGAAAGATGCTATTAAACCTAATTTAGTACAAACACTTGAGGGTAATCCTGCAATTATTCACGGAGGTCCGTTTGCAAATATTGCACAGGGTACTAATACAATTATTGCAACAAAAATGGGAATGTCGCTTAGCGATTATGTTGTTACAGAAGCTGGTTTTGCAAGTGAGTTGGGTGCTGAAAAGTTTTTTAATATTAAATCTCAATATGGGAATTTAAAACCTAATGCAGTTGTGATTGTTGCAACTATTAGAGCATTAAAATATCATGGTGGTGCAAAATTAGCAGATTTACAAAATGAAGATTTATCTGCATTGGAGAAAGGATTTGAAAATTTGGATAAGCATATTGAAAATATGAGCTTTTATGGATTTAAACCTGTTGTAGCAATAAATAAATTTTCATCGGATACTGATGCTGAAATTGAATTGTTAAAAAACCATTGTAATGCTTTAAGTACTACTGTTGTATTAAATGATGCATGGGCTAAAGGTGGTGATGGTGCAATTGAATTAGCAAAAGAAGTAGTTGAGGCAGTTTCTGATTGCCCAACATGTTTTAAAACTTTATATAAATTAGATTGGAGTTTCGAAGATAAAATAGAAGCTATTGCAACCAAGATGTATGGAGCGAAAAATGTTGAATATTCTGTCAAAGCAAAAAACAAACTCAAGAAAATAACTGAACTTGGTTTTGGGAATATGGCAGTTTGTATTGCAAAAACACAGAAATCTTTATCAGATGATGCAAAAAAGAAGGGGCGACCAAGAGATTTTACTGTTAAAATCAGAGATGTTGAGATTTCTTCAGGGGCGGGATTTATTGTTCCAATTGCCGGAACTATAATGCGTATGCCCGGCTTGCCAAGCAAGCCTTCTGCTGAAAAAATTGATATTGATGAAAATGGAAACATAACTGGCTTGTTCTAAAGGCAAGCTCTAATTAGATAATTGATTTTAATAATTGGTCCATGCTCTTTGAGTGTGGACTTTTACTTTTTAATATTGATATCCTGTCATAGGAGTGATAATGACACTGTCATATTTGCAGAAAAATATTGAATAATAATTATGGCATAAAAAATGATAGCTTGAAATATGTACATATTTAAATGATTTAAAAATGGATATTAAGAATATTCAATCTTATAGTAATTTGCTGGATGAACTAAAAGATTCTAAAAAGAGTTTCTTGTTGTTATACAAATCGGGATCAGAACAAAGCGATTGTGCTTTAAGTAATTTAAATAGTGTGGAAATCAGTGTTAATGGAGTAAGTTTTTTAGGTGCAGATGTAGCTATTGTAAAAGATATTCATGAAAACTATCAAATAAACTCGGTACCAACATTATTAGAGTTTGAAAATAACAAATTATTAAAAACAATAAAAGGTTGTCACGAACCAGGATTTTTTAAATCATTATTCGAGAACTCATTATATTCAGCTATAAATAAAAATAATGAGAAAAAGAGTAAAAGGGTTATTGTTTATTCGACTCCAACATGCCCTCATTGTACTACTATAAAAAATTATTTAAAAGATAACAGGATTACTTTTAGAGATATTGATGTGTCGAAAGATCAGAATATGGCACAACAAATGGTGAAAAAAAGTGGACAGCAGGGAGTACCTCAAATAGAAATAAATGGACGGATTGTTGTCGGTTTTGATAAACCAAAAATCGATAAATTATTAGAAATAAGATAATGTATAACCTGTCTGCCCTGACTGCCGTTAGGCAGGCGATAGGCAGATATTAAAACTTTAGAAAAATGAAAGAATTACAACCATTAAACGAGCATGTTTTATTGGATATTACAG
>JAUWQL010000156.1 GCA_030611105.1 Bacteroidales bacterium | reverse complement strand
GATAACTTATTAACTATTGATGTTATTTAGAAAAAACACTCAATAAGCAACACACAATAATCAATAAAAAAGCAGAAAATGACAAAGTTTGATTTAGAAGATAGATTTATTGACTTTACAATAAGAATAAGTAATGTTGTTGATGAAATTGATAATTCAAAATTAGGAACTCATATTGCTGGTCAATTAATTAGAAGTGGTAGTTCGCCTGCATTAAATTATGGGGAAGCTCAAAGTGCAGAATCAAGAAAAGATTTTGTTCATAAACTGAAAATAATTATAAAAGAGTTAAAAGAAAGTCGAATTTGCTTAAAAATTATAAGAAGGAAGCCATTAATCTCAAATGTAAAGAAATTAGCTCCAATTATGAAAGAAACGGAAGAGTTAATAGCTATAATTTATAAAAGTATTGAAACTGCAAAATCGAATATGCAGAAATAATGAAAATTGAATATTGTATGTTGAGTGTTGAGTGTTGAGTGTTTAATTCCTATAATGAATTGACATTTAATAACTACCTACAAACAACATAAAGCTTATATTTTTGTCATAAAAACTTTGTTATAGATGCACAATTTTTCAATTGACGAAATATTTTCCATTGATAATGTAGATCATTTTAATGATATTGCACTAAGAATATTTAATTACCAGGCCGAAAACAATCCGGTATATAAAGAATATCTCTTTCATTTAGGCACTAATATTTCTTCAATAAAAACAATCCAAGAGATTCCCTTTCTTCCAATCGAGTTTTTTAAAACTCATAAAGTAATAACCGGATCGGAGCAAGCCGTAAAAACATTTTATAGCAGCGGAACTACCGGAATGGAAAAAAGTAATCACTATATTACAGACCTGTCTGTTTACGAAAAAAGTTTCCTGATAGCCTTTGAACAACAATATGGTAAAATAAGCAACTATTGTATCCTTGCATTACTTCCAACATACCTCGAAAACAAAAGCTCTTCTTTAGTTTTCATGGTAAATCGTTTAGTTGAAGAATCCGGTCATCCTGAAAGTGGTTTTTATTTGCAAAACATTGAAGAGCTTGCTTTTAAACTAAAATCTTTAGAACAATCTGAAACAAAAACTATTTTAATCGGGGTTTCGTATGCTTTGGTCGATTTGGCTGAAAAGTTCCCAATGAACCTTTCCAATACAATAATCATGGAAACAGGAGGAATGAAGGGTAAAAGAAAAGAATTAACTAAAAAAGAACTACATGATTTTTTGTCATCAAAATTTGAGCTTGAATCAATTCATTCGGAATATGGAATGACAGAACTTTTATCGCAAGCATATTCCAAAGGTGATGGAAAATTTTATTCGCCTCCATGGATGAAAATCTTAATACGCGACGCTTATGATCCCTTCTGTTATCTTGAAAAAGGAAAACCCGGTGGAATAAACATAATCGATCTTGCCAACATCAATTCATGTTCGTTTATCGAAACTAAAGATTTAGGTAAAATAAATACGGATGGAAGTTTCGAAGTTCTTGGCCGATTCGATTACAGTGATATTCGGGGTTGTAATTTGTTGGTGGCTGAATAATAAAATCTCGCCTAAACCAAAAATAATGGTATTTCTAAAAACTAACTTAATGAATATCTGTTTTACCACTAAGCCACATGGAACACTTAGAAACACTAAGAATTTTCTTAATGAAACTTAGTGTTATTAGTGTCTAAGTGGTGAATTTTTAGATTTTTAAAAATGACTGTGAGATTACTTAATATTCAGCTTCTCTTTTATTTCTTTTGAGATTGCATCTTTATGCAACATAATTGCAATACTATTTAATCTCAGATAACTTTCTGACATATATAAATAACCGCCAAAATCATTACCGTCTTCTCCCCAGGAATTTTTTGTTTTATAATATATTGTCCCGTTTTGATCTTCTGCTAATCCTGTAATATGCATTAAGTGATCGTCGGTTGTCGTTAAATTATCAAACTCCTGTTGTCTGAAATCTGCTGTAATATCTTTTTCTTTGTTAGGTGATGTAAACTCAAAATCTCCTTCGGGAACAATAGCCACTTCGTTTTTATGAGAAAAACCCTTGAAACTAACATCGCCATCCCACACAAAAGTATAACCATTCTTTAATGCTGTTTTCATAACATCCATAAACTCATCCAAAGGTAAATTATAGTAATAATCATTTGACCAGTTATCGGGCACCTCTAATATCACTTTTTCGTAATTCGGATGATGTGTAAAGGATGTTAACTCAATGTATTCATCAGGATTAAATTTTTCTTTTTCAGCAAACTCAACCGGAGTAACAACTTCTCCATTAATATCAAATTTTTCAGGAACTTCTCCGAAGTATATATCAATAATGGCTTTATAAGCATTATACCAAACAGGTGTTAATTTTCTATTCGGATTTTTAACAATAACATCTAAAATAGCTTTTAGTATCTCATCAGGTTCTCTGTGGATATATTTCTCCGGGCTGTATTCATTTCCCTGATATGCCTCCTGGCTTATAAATCCATACTTTTTAATCTGATTCATAACATCATGTGCCTGACCTCCTTCTCCAAAATTAAATTTTCCATGATATCTTACGTAATCCATCCCTTTTTCCTCGTATGCATATCGAACAAAATACATTTCTGATAAATCATACTCGTGGTTATTTAAGCGTAATAATTCTGCTTCGACAAAAGATGTGGTTGAAAAACTCCAGCAGGTTCCTGTTCTTTGCTGATCTTTTACCGATGTAACTTTTATGTCTGTTAAATCTTTAAATTTATACCCTTCATTTTCTTCTTCTTGTGCATAAAGGCTAAAAGAAAAAAACAAAATAGTAATAAAGCCTAATAATTTTAGTGTTTTCATTTTAAGTGTGTTTTTCATTATCATAATTTGCTACTCCTCCGGAAACAATAAATTTCATAATATCAGCAGATGGGGCATTTATTTTTTTAACATTTTTGGCAGGAACAATAAAAAGTTCACCTGAAAAATTATAGGAATGCGGGAAATATACTGCTACCTTATCTCCCTCAACTCCCAATTTTGAAACATCGTTTTGTGTAATAAAACCGAGTTTTTCCAGTTCTGAAATTGGGTTCACCTTCACAAGAACAGGTTGATTAAACTTTTTTTCTTTTCCAACAAATGCCGATAAAAGGTCTCTTATTGACGAATATATTACTTTGACCAATGGCGCCTTATTAATAAAATGATTTAATATTCGCTTAATTGGCCGCGCAATAATTGTTTGTCCCAGAAGACCCAATAAAGCAACAAGTAAAAAAACAATAACTAAACTTAATCCCGGTATGTTTATCTGTAAATAATCATATAAAAACGGTTTAAATAATCCATCCAGAAAAATAAATGATTTATATAATACGTATATAGTGATGCCAAGAGGAGCAATATATAAAAGACCTTGAAAAAAATATCTTAGCAATCGTTTCATTTCATTAACATCAATTCTTAGTAAAGATATAATATAATTTAATCTATTTCCAGTTCTCGTTGTTTTGTCTTAGGTAATTTACTAACTACCAAGACATAAGATTCATCAATCCAGTCGTATAGCAATTTTTCAGGAATAGTACCATCAATAACTACTGTATTCCAATGTTTTTTGTTAAAATGGTAACCTGGCAGAACTGTTTCAGGAAATTGTTCTCTTAAATTAATAACTTTTTCAGGATCGCACTTCAAGGCAATCTTAAACTCATCGTCGGTATCGGTTAAAGCAAACATTCTTCCTAAAACCTTGTAAACTAAAGTTGTTTCATCGAATGGCAACTCTTCTGTTACTCCTTTTTTAGCTAAACAATGGTCTCTGAATTCTTCTATGTTCATATTCCTATATTTTTATAGCAAGCTTGGTTGAAAAGCGTCTTTTATATGTTCAATTTCTTTTTTATTATTTAATAATGTTACTGCTATAATATCAAATCTTGTTTCAAGATTAATATCATATTCATTAATATATGCTTCTGTGGCATTTATAATATTTTTTTGCTTTTTCTTAGTAACAGCCTCCTTCGGATTTTCAAAATAATCATTTGTTCTTGTCTTAACTTCCACAACCACCAAAAGGTTATTTTTATTTGCAATAATATCTATTTCGTTTTTTTTATGCCGCCAGTTCAAATGCCTTATTTTATAACCCTTTTCAACAAGATATTGTTTTGCAAGCTCTTCTCCTTTTTTTCCCAATATATTATGATCGGCCATTTTTTTAATTACTTTTGTAACCTTATAAAATTAAACCTGTAATATAGCACAGGGTTTGTAAAACAATCGTTTTTATAAAGATAATTGATTTTTAGTTATGATAAACTTTTTATTAAGTTTCTTACTATTGCTGTCTTCAACAAACACTAATGTTGAATCATTTGAAGGAAGCATTGAAATGATTCAAGAATCATATTATGATATTTCTTATTTTACATATTTTGTTAAAAAAGAAAATGTAAGAATTGACAAATTTGATAACAACCACACACTTATCCAATCTTTACTTATTAATCTTGAAAAAGAACAAATTTATATTTTAAATCCTTCTAAAAAGTTATATACCAAATCAGATATAAATAGCAAGCCAAATCCTGACAGTGAGAATTTTACAATACTTAAAACAGAAAACTCAAGAATGGTTGGCGAATACGTATGCTATCAATGGAGAGTGAAAAACAAGGAGCGCAATACAGAGGTTTCATACTGGGTTTCTCAAAACAATTTTTATTTTTTCGAAGAATTGGTTCGGCTTATTAATAATACTGACAAAACTTACGAATTTTTTGAAAAAATTCCGGAAACACAAGGGTTTTTCCCAATGCTTTGCGTAGAAAGAACTTTACTTAGAAAAGAAAAGTACAGGCTATATGTTATCAACATCACCAATAACGCTATTAGCGATAATATATTTGAAATTCCTTCTGACTTTGAATTAGTAGTGCGTTAGTTTTTAAAAACCACTCTGTTTTTTCCTACCTCTAGTTTAACCTGAGCGCCAAGTATCACTGCATAATTGTTTGTAATATGACCGACAGGGAAATTATAACACACCGGAAAATCATATTCTTCAACTGCATCGCGAATAATTTCATATGCCGTTTTGCCAAACTGAACCTGGTTATCATTCATGTCTGTCATTCCGCCTACAATTAGTCCTTTCAAATTTTTAAGTTTCCCACTAAACTTCAAATTCATCATCATTCGATCGATATGATACAAATATTCATCAAGATCCTCCAAAACCAAAATTTTATCTTTTGTATCTATATCGTATTTAGTTCCCGAAACACTATAAAGAACAGATAAATTCCCTCCTGTTAATTCTCCGGCAACTTTCCCCGGTCTGTTAAACTCATGACCATTAAATTCATAAATATTTTGTTCTCCAAAAAGAGTCTTTTTCAATGTTTTGATTGCTTCATTTTCCGTGAAGTCTTTAGGAAAATTAAAAGGCATTATTCCATGAATCGATTTTACTCCTAAATTTTGATTTATATAAGCATGCAATGCAGTAATATCACTGTATCCAACTATCCATTTTGGATTTTTAAGAAAATTGGAAAAATCCAATAGCTCAAGTGTTTTAATTGTTCCATAACCTCCGCGGGCACAAACAATAGCTTTAATTTCAGAATTATCAAGCATATATTGTAAATCCCCGGCACGTTGTTTGTCCGTTCCCGCAAACTGCCTGTCCTGTTCAAAAATATTCTTTCCTAATTCTACCTGAAGTCCCCATCTCTCAAAAACTTTTACCGCTGCTTCAATTTCGTTTATGTAAATTTTGCGAGCAGGTGCAACTATTCCAATTTTATCGCCTTTTTTTATTTTGTTTGGAGTTAACATATCCTCTGTTTTTCTATTTTATACTACAAAGTTAAAAGATTTTCAATATTTCATTAATTCGCAAAAAACGCAAAGAAAAATCTCATCAAATATTCTTTTTTCTTTTTGCGTAAACCATTGCGCCCTTCGCAGTTAAAAAATTTCCTTCATGTCTCAATTTTATAGAATTTCATCCTGATGCTCAATAATTATTTAGAAGAGAACTTACTAAACTATACTTGAAAAAATATATTCCTTCGTATATTTGTCAGAATTCTTGAAAATCTATAATGTGTAATATAAAAAAATGAAAACCCCGAAGCGATATTTAATAACATCAGCATTACCTTACGCAAATGGCCCCTTGCATTTAGGACACATTGCCGGTGCTTATTTACCTGCCGATATTTACGTTCGATATTTAAAATTAAAAGGTAAAGACGTTGCCTTTATTTGTGGATCAGACGAACATGGTGTGCCGATTACTTTGAGAGCAAGAAAAGAAGGAGTTCTTCCGCAAGATATCGTTGATAAATACCACGATATGATCAAAAATGCATTTGTAGATTTTGGTATTAATTTTGATATTTATCACCGTACTTCAGATTCATTACATCATGAAACAGCTTCGGGTTTTTTCAAAACAATGTACGAAAAGGGCGAATTTATTGAAAAAGAAGAAGAACAGTTTTTCGATGAACAAGAACAACAATTCCTTGCCGACAGATATATAATAGGCACATGTCCAAAATGCGGATACGAAGAGGCTTATGGAGATCAATGCGAAAAATGCGGAACAAGTTTGAGTCCCAGAGAATTGATTAATCCAAAATCGAAATTAAGTGGAAATGTTCCGGTTTTAAAAAATACAAAACATTGGTATCTGGATTTAGAAAAATACCAAAACGAGTGGCTCGAAAAATGGATTGACAGTCACAAATCGGATTGGAAATCGAATGTTTACGGCCAATGCAAGTCGTGGTTAAAGGCTGGTTTACAGCCACGTGCCGTAACCCGTGATTTAGACTGGGGTGTTCCGGTTCCGGTTAAAGGTGCTGATGGAAAAGTGCTTTATGTATGGTTTGATGCACCAATCGGTTACATCTCAGCAACAAAAGCCTGGGCTAAAGAAAATGGAAAAGACTGGGAAGATTACTGGCAAAGCGAAGATTCTCGTTTAATTCATTTCATCGGAAAGGATAATATAGTTTTCCATTGTTTAATTTTCCCGGCCATGTTAAAAGCTCATGGTGATTATATTTTACCTGACAATGTTCCTGCTAATGAGTTCTTAAATCTTGAAGGAGACAAGCTTTCAACATCAAGAAACTGGGCTGTATGGATTCATGAATATTTACAGGATTTTCCGGGCAAACAGGATGTTTTACGCTATACTATTTGTGCAAATTCTCCCGAACAAAAAGATAATGATTTTACCTGGAAAGAATTCCAGGCTCGCAATAACAGCGAACTGGTTGCCATTTTCGGAAACTTTGTAAACAGAACTTTGGTTCTTACACATAAGTATTATGAAGGAAAAATACCGGCACGAGGAAAATTAACCGATTTCGACAAAGAAACACTCGAGGGAATATCTGTAATAAAAGAAAATCTGGAGAAAAGTATTGAAAGTTTCCGTTTCCGCGAAGCTGTGAAAGTTGCTATGGATATGGCAAGGCTGGGGAATAAATACCTGGCTGATACAGAACCATGGAAAGTAATTAAAACAGACGAAGAGCGTGTAAAAACAATAATGAATATTTCTGTGCAGATTACAGCTGCTTTAACGATTATTATGGAACCTTTTTTACCATTTACGACAGAGAAACTCAGAAACTTATTAAATATTGAGAAATTAAGCTGGGATTTAGCAGGCGAATCGGATTTAATTGAAGTTGGCCATATTATTAACAAAGCCAGCTTACTTTTCGACAAAATTGAAGATGAAGAAATTGAAAAACAAATTCAAAAACTGATGGATTCAAAAAAAACAAACGAAATGGAAAACAAATTGGTTGAACCTGTAAAAGAAAATATCACTTTTGATGATTTTGTAAAAATGGATATTCGGGTTGGAACAATTCTGGAAGCAGAACGGATACCAAAAACAGATAAATTGTTAAAATTAAAAATTGACACAGGAATTGATCAACGAACTGTAGTTTCAGGAATTGCTGTTGATCATAAACCTGAAGACATTATTGGTAAACAAGTAAGTATTTTGATGAATCTGGAACCAAGAAAAATTCGCGGAATTGAATCCCAGGGGATGATATTAATGGCCGAAGATACCAATGGAAAGTTAAATTTTGTTGTCCCTGACGAAAAAACAACAAACGGATCGGGAATAAAATAATACATTTCAAATTTCAGGTTCCAGATTTAAAATTTGGAATCTGAAACTTGAAACCCGAAATTAGTCTTCCCAGTCTCCACAATCCTTAATAAGCTGTATTAGTTCTTCAACGACAATCACTTAAGGATGTTTTTCGTTTTTAAGGAAGAATTAACTTCCCATCGTGGTGTTAACCACATGGAAACGTTCAGAATAAATTAACATAGATAATTATTCAAGGATTAAATCTTTTAAACTGCTGTCATATTCTTCAATCAATTTATTATGTAGATATTTGAAATTTTCAATGTCATCAAAGTAACTAATAAGCTCTTCTCTTTTAATTTTTGTAGGGCTTTTTGATATAACCGAAAGATATGAAGTCCAAGGATATTCTATGGTATGTTCCACAAAACCGTGCTTCACCGGATTATTATGAATATAAACAATAAGATTAGTAAACTGCTTTTGATTATTAATCAATTTAGGTATAATAGACAAAAAGGAGGCTGTTTTTAACACAATGTTCTCAAGTGGACAAAAAGGAGGCTGTTTTTTTCAACAATAATTTGCATTAAATAATCTAATAAATATATTTGTTTTATCAAGTTAAACAGAAGTAGGCT
>JAUWQL010000111.1 GCA_030611105.1 Bacteroidales bacterium | reverse complement strand
GGAGCAGAAATATATGCAAGAATAGAAAGCTTTGTATCAACATCAAGAAAACATAATCGTAATATCTTCTCCGAATTATGTAATACCTTTGAAGGAAACAATTTTATTACCGAAATGACCAGCTAAATATTTACGATTTTTATTTCTAAGAGTTAAGGAACTACAATTTTCAATTACACCACATATTATTAATTCATTATCATATTTATCTCTAATTTTAGTTCCGGGTGCATCATCAATACAATAAATTCCTAATTTGTCAACTGCGCTTTCATTTAAATATATTAATTGGGCATTACCATGATCTAAAAACAAACTTGGTTTCTCGTTCAGCTTCTCATAATTAAAAAAGTCGAGATAATCCTCCGAAATATATTGATGAGCTATCTTGATATCATTTTTAATATATTCTGACCTTACCTCAATTGTACTTTTTGTGTTAAATCCCGGCAATTCAGATGAAAACACTAATGTATCATGCAGTATAACAGTACTTTTTGCTGTTTTTATACTTATAACACTATCTTTATTAAAGCCAATATCCGTGTTTAAAAGCGAGTTCATTCTATTTACGGCAAACAAAATAAAAATCATTCCGAATACTGCTAATCCTAACAGAATATTCAGAATGATTTTGGGTGTTATATAGGTGTTAAAAAATTTCATTAAGTTTTATAGAACTTTTTCGATTTAAATTTCAATTCAAAAATAAGGTGTTATTAAAAGCAAATCCACCAATATGCAATGAGTTGTATAATATTAGTATTGAATTGTTATATTTTATTACATAAAAACTGATATTAAAATATTACTTATAAAAAAGATTCTATTAAATAGCTTCTCTTTTACAAAAAAGTTGCAGGAAATTTCATTTTTTTAATATTTTTACCAATTCATTTAATCAAAGCACAATAAAAATGTCAAAAGAATTTAAAGCAACAGAATACATTTTACAATCAGTTAATACCGGTAAACAGTTTAAGGATGCAGGCTGGACTTTAGATGCTCCGGGAGAAGATAAACCATCTTTAATTAGGGCCATATATAAGAAAAAACAAATCGATGTTAAAGATATCTCACATGGTATATACAGATTCGCTGATTGGTTACCAATACATAAAACACTAGAGGGTTCATCAGCTCCCATAACATACAAAAGCAAAGGTTTAGCAAAGTATTTAGGTTTAAGTAAACTATATATTACATTTAGTGGATACTGGCCTGAAATAGGTTCAAATTTCCCAACTTGTTCATTTAAAGAAACCGAAGCATATTCTGTTTGTGGTCGATTATCATCAGAAGAAAAGAAAGTATTAGTGGTAGCATCAGCAGGGAATACCGCAAGAGCATTTGCAAGTGTATGTTCTGAAAACAATATTCCATTATTATTGTGTGTTCCTGAAGACTATTTAGACGTTATGTGGTTTAATAAACCTATTAACGACTGTGTAAAATTAGTAGCAACAAAAAGCGGCAGTGATTATTTCGATGCTATACATTTATCGAATTTAGCTTGTCAGTTAGATAATTTTATCGCAGAAGGTGGTGCTAAAAATGTTGCTCGTAGAGAAGGAATGGGTACAACCGTACTTTCTGCTGTTCATGAAATTGGTAAAATACCGGATTATTACTTCCAGGCTGTTGGAAGTAGCACTGGCGCTGTTGCTGCCTGGGAAGCAAACCTAAGACTTCTAGAAGATGGGAGATTTGGAAACAACAAAATGAAATTAATGGTTTCTCAAAACGAGCCATTCATTATATTGCAAGAAGCATGGAGAGCTGATTCCAGAGATTTATTGCCAATGGACGATGATGAAGCTCGAAAGAAAGTAGAAACAATAATTGCAAAAGTATTATCAAATAGAAGGCCTCCATATTCAATCCCAGGTGGATTATATGACGCTATGAAAGATGCCGGTGGCGATGTTTTAACCGCAAATAATGAAGAATTATTAAAGGCAGCCAAGTTATTTGAAGAACTGGAAGGAAATGATATCCATCCTGCTTCGGCCGTTGCAACTGCCACTTTAATAAAAGCTGTACATGATGGTACGGTAAATAAAGATGACTTAATAATGCTGAATATTACAGGTGGCGGCGAAGAAAAATTCAAACGTGAAAATGATATCGTTTATCTTAAGCCTAAACATATTTTCGACATCAACCCTGATTTAAAAACATTAAAAGAAGTTTTAGATAAACTATTTTAATTATTGGTGCAACAATTTAACAATAGCTAATTGTTAACCGTTCATAACTATCGGCTAAAACCGAGGAATCCATCTTCTCACTTTTTTCATATAATTAGCATAATCATCACCAAACTGATTAAGCAACAACTTTTCTTCGTGACGAGCAATAAAATCATAAAAAATAAATGTTGCAATAAAAATTATAAATAACGGTAAAGAAAACATGAGAATTGATATACCAAGATAGAATAAAATTGCACCGAGATACATTGGATGTCTGACTTTATCGTAAATTTTATCGTGAACTACCTCGGGTTTATCCCTTTTTGTGCCAAAAATCATTTTCATACTTTTTCTGGCTAAATAAAATCCATAGATTAATATAATCGCTCCAACAGGAATTTGTATCCACAAAGACAAATCAAAATATTCTGATTCCGTTATATTGATAAAGAAAATATCAGCAATCCAAACAAGTAAAAAAGTGATCAGGAAAATTAATTGTCCCAAATCTCCAAACGGATGTTCGCCCGTTAAATCAGGCCTTTCTTCATGCCTTTTTACTTTTAATTTACTATTCATAATTCTATATATTATCTATTCAACCTTTAATATCATGCTGAGCAAAGCGAAGCATCTTAATAATCCAGGCTAGATTTTTCACTTTGTTCAGAATGACTTTTTATAATTCATTTTGAACACTTCAACAATTTATAACATTATTTTTGATCCTGTTCTTTACGACGCTCAATATAATCATTGTAAGTTTGTTCACCTTCATCCCACCAAAAATCATCAAAGTATTTCCAATCTTTAAATTTACGTTCTTTCCTGCTTTTTTCTCTCCAGTGATCAAAAAACTTCTTTTTGTGAAATTCACCTTTTGGGTGTTCAGGGCCATGCTTGAAGCCGCCAAAAACTAAACGTGCCAGTAATACTATTCCGGCAGCTTGCCAGAAAGTTATGGTTATTAAACCAAATAGTGTCGGCATTAGCCAATTCCAAAGCAGCATTACAAAATATCCGAAGACAAATGCAAATCCTGCTGCCGCCATCGCTCCCAGGATAATAAATCCGAAGAATCTTAATCCTCTTAAAAAAGGAGGCGTTTTGTGTCTGTATACTCTTTCCATAATTTTATTTTTTAAATTGTTATTTGCCTATCGCCTGCCTGACGGCAGTCAGGGCAAACAGGTTTCTATTTAATTATCATTTTCTATGTAAAAATCATCAGACCTGATTATTTCTTTTAGTTTTTTAACTCCCCTGTGTTTCCACGACAAAAGAGTGCCTATAGGTATTTCGAGTTGGTCCGATAATTCATCAAAGGTATAACCGTCAATTTCTGTTGCAACAAAAACCATTTGCTGATTCGGACTTAATTGATCCAATGCTTCGTGAATAGAGTCGTAGAATTTCTCATCATCAATTTCCTTTAAAATTATTTCTCCGTCATCTGGAATATTTTCTGAAAAATACTCTTCACCCTCATCATCTGTAAATTTTTCAAAAGGAATTTCCTTTTTTGGTTTTCTTTGAAAGTCAGTAATTTTATTTCGAATCGATCTGTAAACATATCCTGCAATATTTTCAAGATGCTCATCAAAATCGAGTTTAGAAAAAAGATTAACTGCAACATCCTGAACAATATCCTCAGCACTAACATCATAATATCTTTCATTAAAATATCTGCGCACGTACGAAACCAGATTTCGATATTCCGATGAAATAAATAATCCTAAGCCTTTTTGTTCTTTTTCGACTTTCATACTTAACCTGACGAAGTATTTTTAAATTATTGCACTTAACTTGTATCTAAAAATAATAAAAAAAGTGATTGGTAATCCCTAAAACTTTCGGGAGTGATTGGTGAGTAATGAATGGGGAATAGTAAATAGTGAATGATTAATGTGTAGAAGTATAAGTATAAAAATTATTCTAACAGGTCGCTACTCACTTTATTATTAATATTTCTTCAAGTAAATCTACAGCTAGTTTCACAAAATTTGAGCATTTTTTGTTAAAGACATCAGCTTTATTTGCCTGTTCCATTCCCTCTTCGGTATTTATATCGAACTTTATTAAAGTCTTACAATTAATACTACCATGCGACTCGGCAAACTTATGCGAAAATTCCTGGATTAAATGATTAGTAGTTTCATTAGCTTCGTTATCTTCGTCTTTATAGTTTCCTCTTAAAAAACCAATAACCATAAAGGCTCCGGTAACTGCACCACATGTTTGTTGCAAGCGTCCCATACCTCCACCAAAACCTGAAGCCATACGAAAAGCAGTTTCTTCGTTAATATTTAAAATATCTGCAAATGATACTATTACTGATTGCGCGCAGTTAAATCCTTTGGAGTAATAATCAAGAGCCTTTTCTGATCTTTTCATTTATTAATTAGGCGAGCTTTTTTCGATTAATTACCTGGTTGAATTTCCGAGTAAAAATGCCGTTACAATTCACCAAATTATATTTTGGTATGAACGGTTCTGTTAAGTCAATTTCAACCCTTGCTTTAGGGTTTTTTTCCAAATAACCAATAACTTTTAAATAGTCTTTTACTACGTCGTATTCTATATAATCTAAATCAAGAGGATCTCTAAGTGATATTTCTTTTCCGTTTTTATAACAAGCTAGTTTCATAGTTGTAAATTTTATTCTTTTACTCAATTTGCAAAAACCAGACCAAAATATTATTGCGATTAAAATACAAGTTACAAATTTATTTTATTAACCCGAAATAACGTTTTGAAAATTTTTAAGCCTGATTTCTTTTTCCCAATTAAAAAAGTGTTAACTGTATGATGCTATTTTTTCACATTAAGTTGCGTTTATTCTATTTTTTAATAATTCCTTGCATCGAACAAATACATTACTCTATAGTTTAACAAATAAAATAATTTAACATGAAGCGAAAATGAATTTTTAAATTATAAAAGGAAAGGAGCTAAATGGCTCCTGTTTTATTTATTGAATATAACTTAGCGAAAATGCTATGCCTAACAAAATATCTACATTATCATGTTCGGTCGGGGTTTATAAAAGCTGTACCGGAACATGCCAGGATGTTAAAATATAGTCAGATAAAAATTTATGCTATTTAAAAAGTTTTACCTTCACTGCAGCAGGCCCCTTTTGCCCCATCTCAACTTCAAAGCTAACAATGTTACCTTCCTTTATTTCTTCAAGTAAATTATTTACATGTACGAATACACTTTCCTTTGTTTCCGAATCCTTAATAAAACCATAACCTTTCGATTCGTTAAAAAAGGATACTATTCCCTTTCTTACAGGATCCATTTTTTCAGTAGAATCGCCTTTAGGTATACCAATCTCTATATCTTCTAATTTGACATCTTTCTTTTTGGTGGGGTCAGGAGGAGTAGAAGTTATCCTTCCATTTTCATCAACATAGGCAATCATGTCGTCCATGCTACTTTTTTTCTCATTTTCTTTTCTAGCCAATTTTTTCTTCTCTTTTTCTTTTCTCTTTTTCTCTTTTTTGGTTCTTACTTCCTTTTTGTTAAATGTTTCTTGTGATCTACCCATAATTTAATTCTACTTTATTAATAATTATTTTATTTATTAGTTCAACCGGCCTTTAATATTCTACTAGTGTGCAATTTTCGTTCAGTAAGGTTTTTAGTTTTAATAGTCCCCTACTTCTGATTTGTCTAACCCGCTCGGATGACATATCGTATTGTAAGGCTATATCGTGCAGGGAATAAATTGGTGTATTAAATAATCCGAAAGACATGGTTAATATAGCAGCCTCCCTCTTGGTAAGTTTGCTTAAAGCCCGTTTAATATTTGTTACAAGAGATTCAATCATTGTATTACTATCAGGCGAAGGGATGTTTCCGGTCTGAACAATATCATACAAGCTAAATTCATTATCGCCATCGTTTAAAAGTGGCTTATCAAATGATACCTGTCGCTTTTTTATATCGTTTGCCAATTTTACCTCGTCGTTGGTTAAATCAAGATACCCGGCAATTTCATCATCTGTTGGTTCTCTTTCAAATTCCTGTTCGAGATAAGGAATAGCTTTTGTAATTTTATTAATCGACGAAAGTCTGTTTAATGGCAAGCGTACAATTCTGGTTTGATCTGAGATAGCCTGTATAATTGACTGGCGAATCCACCAAACGGCATATGAAATAAATTTAAAACCCCGTGTTTCATCAAATTTTTTGGCAGCTTTAACAAGCCCCAGGTTACCTTCGTTAATTAAATCAGAGAATGATAAGCCCTGATTTTGATATTGTTTAGCTACAGAGATTACAAAACGCAGATTGGAAACAACCAGCTTTTCAAGAGCATCGTTATCGCCATTTCTGATGCGTACTGATAACTCCACTTCCTCTTCAGCAGTAATCATCGAATGCTTGCTTATCTCATGAAAATAGCGACTTATCGATTCATCAGCTCGCTGGGTTATTTGTTTAGTAATTCTTAGTTGCCGCATTGAAATTTGTTTTTATTTCTTCTCCCATATTTTAATCAATCGTGGTAAAAACCAACTCTTTGAAATATGATATTGATACCTTTTCAATTAAAAATAAAAATATCTATTCCAACCATTGAAATAACACTAACTCCTACCATATCAACCACTACCAATGAAAATCCTGACGAAGAAATATCAAGACCCATTACGCAATGAAGGAATAAAACAGGTATTTTAAGAATTCCGATATTAAATGAACTAATCTACTAATTTCACATTAATAGCAGACGGACCCTTTTCGCCCTGTTGGATTTCAAACTCAACTTCCTCATCGGGTTGAAGTCCACTATAAGAACTAACTAAACCAGTTCGGTGAACAAATATATCCTCACCATTTTCCGATTCAATAAAGCCAAAACCTTTGACCTTGTTGTACCATTTTACTTTTCCTTTTGCCATAATAAATTACTCCATTAATATATTAAAACTCCCTTTTAGGTTTTGCCTCATTTACAACAATTTCTCTGTTTTTAAATGTGGTACCATTAAGTTCTTGTATTGCTTTGTTTGCTTCATCTTCGTTTTCCATTGTGATAAAACCAAAGCCTTTACTTCTGCCACTGTATTTATCGATAATAATTTTGCATGAACTTACAGTTCCATGCTCTACGAATATACCTTCCAGGTCATTTTCATTTACCTTAAAATCAAGGTTTCCTACATAAATGTTCATTATTTTATAATTTTAAATTGTTTGTTTTTAACAACACGGTAGTTTTGTCCATTCTATATAATTTTGTTTATCCGGTTTTTCAATAATAAAAGTGGGCTAAACAAGTAAATCAACTGAACAAACATAACTTTTATCAAACCTGTCATCAAAAAGTTTAAAAATTGGGATTTAAAAAAAAGAGCAGTGATGAACTAATAGTGAAAAAAGAATTAGTAAATAAAAGCGCAAATTCTCAAATCTGAAATTTTGGCAAAGATACGCTTTTGTTTTCAGGGTTTTACTATTTATCTGCTTTTAAATTACATATCAGAAATATAACAAAATACTAGTTAAATCATAGCACAACACCGTTTTTGCACTTGTTTCATCCCGATAGCTATCGGTATCCGTTATTAAAGTTTGAAGATAGAGAATTATTATCAGCACCAAAAATACCCCGCTTAAACTTGAAGTTGTGTTTCAATTTGGGCATTTTATTCATTAATAATACATTGTCATTTTTTTCTCTGAGTCATAATACTAACTATATAAATAGCCGAAATAGCAAATACAAAAGAAATAAATCGAACTGATATAATATTCTCTAACAAATCGATATTACTCCAAATAACTGTTGAAATAGATCCTGTTAACATTCCTGCAATTACACCTTGACTCGTAATTTTTTTCCAGAATAAAATTAATAATAGTGCAGGTCCAAACGAAGATCCTAATCCTGCCCATGCATACGATACTAATTCATAAATTAAGTTCTCTGAGGAAATTGCTATAATAAAACCAATTGCTCCAACTACAATTGTTATTATTCGACTTAAGTATAATAGTCGCTTTTCTGTTACATTTTTACCTAATGTTTTATGATAAAAGTCCTCAATAACCGATGATGTAATAACCAATAACTGACTATCTGCAGTTGACATCATAGCAGCAATAGCTCCTGAAATAAAAATTCCTGCTAACCAAGTTGGCAATAATGTATTAGCTAAATGAGGCATAATTTCTTCAACATCGGCATAATATTCATTCCCGTGAAGAGCTAAACCAATCAGCCCGATAAGCATGGCTCCGGTAAATGCAGGAATAGCCCAGGCAATAGCAATTGTTCTGCTAGTTTTTATTTTATCGGCACTTTTAATCGACATAAAACGTGTTAATAAATGGGGTTGTCCCATATATCCTAGTCCCCAGCTTAATCCACTTATAATAATTGCTGCCGCTGCCCATCCTGTTTTATTATCAACAAAACTATTAAAGTTTGCACCTTCAGCTCCTATCGCACCAGAAAAAGATACGCTACGTTCAGCAATCTCGATAAATCCATAAATCGGTAAAATTACTAAGGCTCCAATCATTATAATTCCTTGAACTAAATCGGTCCATGCTACAGCAAGGAATCCGCCCATCATGGTATAAAACACAATAACTATTACCCCAATAACAATTCCCCACACATGCGGAATATCAAACGTTACAAATAGCACTTTCCCAGCTCCATTAAACTGTGCAGCTAAATAAAATGTGAAAAAGAATATTATTATCATTGTTGCTAGAACACGAATAATTTTACCTTGCTCACCAAATTTTGCAGCAAAAAAGTTAGGTAAGGTTATCGCATTTAGTCTTTCCGATTCAATTCTCAGTCTTTTTGCTATTACAAACCAGTAAAATATAATGCCCAATACACAACCTGCCGCAGTCCACGATTCCATAAAACCAGCAGCTACAGCTGCTCCTGGCAAACCTAACAACAACCAAGCCGATTCTCCTGAGGCCCTTTCTGAAAAAGCAACAACCCAGGGATTCAGTTTTCGACCACCAATAAAAAAATCATTGTGCGATTTATTATTTCGGTAAGTTATAAAACCAACGATAAAAACAATTATTAAATATATTATAAAGCCAAGTAGTGTATAACTCATAACATTTCAAACGATTAAAATATTAATTTCAAATGTTAAAGATAAAATTTAATCGTCAAATTTTTGATTTAGGTCTTAATTTATGACATTATTACATTACAAATCCCAATATTTCATACTATATTGTCATTAAAATAATTTAGGAATAGTATTTGACTAACTTAAGTTACTATTATTAAAAGGAGTAAAAATGGATTACAAAGAGATTAAAAAAAGACATCATCAGATTTCCGAATTAGTATTGAGTAACGAAATTTTAGTTGCTATAAAAGAACTATTTGATTTTGCAAATCATACTAAAAAACAATATCATCAGATACAAATTGAAAAGATTAAAGACACCTATTCAAATATATTAAAACATTCTTTTTCAGGAATTGATGATCCCGAACGTGATAAAATTTATATCTATGTCCAAAGATCACTATTGGAACTTAACGATAAAATTAAAGAATGTTTACTCACAGAAACTTCGGGTTTCACAATTTACAAAATGAAATGGTCGCTGGAAAAAGAGTTAGAAAACCAATCAGATGAAGCATATTCATTAATCAATAATTTAACTTTTGACAAAGAACTTGGTAATATCCTTAAAGAAAATAATATCGATTTATCAAAAGATAAAGCAGACGATACAAAAATCACGTCAAGACAAGAGGCTCTAAAGGAACTCTTTAACTTTCTCTGGTTAACTGACTCTTATAAAGATATTGAAAATAAAATAATTGATTCAATTTGCTATTCTGAAAAAATTCCATGGCATGACAAAAGCCTGATTGTAAGCGCACTGACTTTAAGTTTACTTCGAATTTTTGATACTAAGAAATTTACAGCTTTACTAAATTTTTATCACACAGGCGAATCCCAGGTATGGCAACGCGCATTGATTGGAATTGTGCTGGCATTATACAAATACGATAAACGAATTAATCTATATCCTGAATTAGAAAAACAGATTTTAAAACTTTCAAAGGTCGATGACATTGATAAACAGTTCGAAGCGGTACTAATTCAAATTTTCAAATCTAAAGAAACTGAAAAAATCACAAAAAGATGGGAAGAAGAAATTCTTCCAGAAATGATGAAAATGCAGCCAAAAATTGAAGAAAATCTTGATTTGGAAAATATACTTACTGACAAATTTTTAGAAGACAAAAATCCCGACTGGGAAAAAGTTTTTGAAGACTCACCTGACTTACTCGATAAATTACAAGATTTCTCCGAAATGCAAATAGAAGGCTCCGATGTATTTATGAGTGCATTCTCAAAGCTTAAACATTTTCCGTTTTTCAATGAAATCAGTAATTGGTTTACACCTTTTCATAAAGAAAATGAGTATATCGACTTAATCATCGAAAAAGAAGAAACCAATTTGCAAGTATTTGTTGAGCAACTTGAGAAATCTTTTCACATGTGCAATTCCGACAAATATTCATTTTGTCTGAATTTGCAGATGATCCCGGAATCGCACAAATCCATGATGATGGGAATGTTTAATGAAGAAATGAAAAGCATGGAGGAAATTGCAAAAGACGAAAATCTATTAAATCAATTCGCAATAACTAAAAGTATTATTACACAATACTTACAAGATTTATACAGATTCTATAAACTACATCCAAATAAAAATGAATTCTCAGACATTTTTAAATGGAATTTTGATGTTCAGTATTCAGACTTTTTTAATAAAATAATTACAAACAAACAGGTTATAAGGAATATAGCGGAATTTTTACTTGAAAATGAGCATTACGATAAAGCAGTTGAGATATTTAAAATTATTGAAAATACCGAGGAAAGTAATATTGAACTATTCGAGAAAATTGGTTATTGTTATCAGCGATTAGGCCAGTACAGAGATGCCTTAACTTATTATAAACGTGCCGAACTTCTGGATGAAAATAAAGCATGGATTATTAAAAAAATAGCACTTTGCCTCAGGTATTTAAACGAACATAAAAAAGCTTTAGAATACTATAAACAAGCTGAAAAGCTTGATCCTGAGAATCTATATATTCAAGCTTACATTGGTCACACTTTAATACGACTGGAAAAATATGACGAGGCACTTAAATATTATTTCAAAGTAGAGTACCTTGCTCCTTCAAACGAAAAAATTCAACGACCAATAGCATGGATATCTTTTGTAACAGGCAAGTTTGACTCAGCTATAAAATATTATAAAAAGATACTTGATAAGAATATAAATGAATTCGATCTTATACATTTAGGGCATTCATATTGGTGTTCTAAAGAAATACAAAAGGCCATAGAAACATATAAAAAAGCTTTAGAATATTTTAAAGGAGATTTTCAAAAGTTCAATCAATCTTTTGTTGAAGATATAAATTATCTTACCAAACACGGGGTTAAAAAACTAGACATAAACTTAATGAAAGATTTTATTAGCACGAAATAAAAATTTTATATTTTAAGTATGATCATATTTTTCTAAACCAGTTTCTTCACAAAAGCATTTATAACACTAACAATAAATACAATAATAAGTAAATTCATTTTTTTTTAATAAACTGATTATCTTATTAAATCTTTTAAACCTTTTTAATAATATAAAGTCAAATATTGCTAATATTGCAGTCATTTTAAAACATAAAACAAAATGAAAAAACAAATTCTAATTATTACTATTTTTTTACTTATTGCATTTAGCATTAAGGGTCTTGCACAAACAACTGTTTATGTACAAGGGATGAGTTATGTTGGAAGATTTACCATTGGAGCATCAGAACGAAAAAGTAAATTAAACACCAAAGGATCACCTTATTATAACAAGGATTTCATGTTTGGCGAACTTGAGTTACAAGACGGCAATATGTTAAAAGGCTTGTTTCGTTATAACATTTACGCTCAAGAATTGGAGTTAATAGTGGAAAAAGACACATTAATTATTAATGATCCAGCTAAAATAAAAAATATTGACTTTAGTGGAAAAAAATTTATTTATTCTCTTATTTTGGATGATAAAAAAAGAAAAGATTATATTTCCGGAGCTTATTTAGAAGCACTAAATAATGGGAATTGTAAAGTTCTTATTAAAAGAGAAATTAATTTGAGAGAAAACAGATATGTAGCTTACTACGGAGGAGGGGGAGGCGATGGCAGTCAAAGATATATTCCTAAATTATCATATTACCTTAGATTATCTGATGATAAACCTGCATTAAAACTTAAAAAATCAAAACGTAGTATTATTAAAATACTAGATGATCATAAAAAAGAAATCGAGAAATACATCTCTGATAATAAATTAAAATTAACTAAAGATAAAGATTTAGTTAAAGTAGTTGAATATTATAACACTCTGAAAGAATCATGAAAAAAATAATAGGGGTGTTTACTTATTTGCAACAATTATTGTACTATAAGACAAATGCTCACTTTGAACAACCCTCTCCATTATTTTGTGAAATATTGTTTGCTTGTAAATAGATCTATTTATTC
>JAUWQL010000083.1 GCA_030611105.1 Bacteroidales bacterium | reverse complement strand
TAATATCAGCGAGATACTGCCTGCATAAATCATCACTTGAAAAACGTTCAGTAAATTCTATGAAGTTTTCTCCTTTAAATATTTCCATACTTATTTATTTTATAGGCAAATATAATTGTTTATATGTAAACACCCCAATATTATTATTTTACATCTAATCTTTTTCCAAACACAAAAGAAATTGTTCCTGAAATTGCGTATAAAGCAACTATTTTGCAATTATCAAGAAGGACAATAGCTGATCATTTGTCATATATTGAGAAGAAATTTGAGGATGACATATTGGAAAAGGAGATAAAACAATATCCGAATTTATTAACTTATCTTGAAGATCTTAACAAACTTGATAAATATGGTTTCTTCACTGGAGCATTATTACGCGAAATTGATTATACGGCATCTCAGGTGAGATTTACAAAAATTAGAATAGAGTTTGAGAGTGTTATCAAATCAATGATAAAACATATGATTGATTTTATAGACTCACTTCCTGATGCTCCAGATCATCTTTGGCGTAAATCAAACCCTACTCATACATATAGATTTTTATTAGCAAAGAATCCATATAAATATAAGCATAAGATTTATGTAAATAGAGCAAGGATGGCTTATGAAGATAATGTTGACAGGCTGTATGTGTTAGGTTCTAACAATGATACTAGGTTTGTGAAAAAAGTTATTGATAATATTAATTCAAAAACTGACTATAAGCTATCCGAAGTTTATGATTTAAATAGAGACTTTCGTAAAAAAAGAAATGGAATAGGTGCATTGTTTGTAAGATGAAAAAATGCACTTAATAATTTAATGAAAACATCATACTTTTCTCACATAACAGGCCGTTAGCATTTTCGAGATTATTGCTCAATATAGAATAAAATATCAGATATATGTTTTTAAAAAGAAATTCAAGTTATGAAAATGCTACCTGAAAATGAAAAACTAATTAGAAATACCGAGAATTTACTGAGAATTGTAAAAAAGAATCATGATGAATTAACTGCGAAATATGGAAATAATGATTTTAGAGTTAATTATATTGGATTAACAGGAAATATTTTCCATTCATTGCTTTTACATTTCACTTCAACTACAATGACAATTTCCTTACCAGAATGGTGGAAAACTTACTATCAAAGAGAACCTTCTGAAAATGATAAGAGTGCAATACAAGAACTTGGAAAATTAACCAAACATGCTTTTGTAGTCTTCTATTTCTCGAAAGTTGAAACAATGATGAGAAAAACTATAAATTTTGTAAGTCCTAGCTTTGATTCAAGCGGGGTTAAACCAATGAAGCAAATTTATGATAAGTATTTGACTGTTCTAGATTTGTCAAATGATATACCATTATATGATATCACAAGACTTTTGAGAAATTCACTCCATATTAACGGATTATTTATCTCATCTTCAGGTAATAATAGAGAAATAATTTGGGATGGTAAAAAATATGATTTCAAACATAAAAAGTTAATAGACTTTGTAACTGTTGATTTTGTTTTCTACTTATTTAAAGAATTAATTAATGCATCTTATAGAGTTGTTACTTCAAATTACTTTGCTCAATATCAATTTATTGAAGATAAATATTATTAATGACTATTGCTGAACTTTGAGGCTGTTTTCCAATATATAGAATGTTTGAAATATATCAACACAATGCCAGAATCTTAAACATTCTTATTACTTTTAAGTGATTTTAAAGAAAATGATATGACAATTCAAGAATATTTAGATTCCCTTAATAAAAGATTTAAAGCAGGAATATCAAGAGAGCATTCATATAGATCCGACTTAGAAGTTTTAATCCGTGAAATTGTAAAGGGAGTTGAAATAACTAACGAGCCAGCGAATGTTACTGATTGTGGAAACCCTGATTATGTAATAACCAAAGGAAAAATTCCTATTGGATATATTGAAGCAAAAGATATTGGTAAGGACTTAAAAAGCACTCAATACAAAGAACAGTTTACACGGTATAAGAAAGCTCTTGATAATCTTATTATAACTGATTATACTTGGTTTCAGTTTTTTCAGAATGGCGAACTAATTCATGAAATAAAGATTGCAGAAATTGAAGATAATTCAATTAAACCTATAAGTGATAATTTCGAAGCATTTGAGAACCTAATAAAGAACTTCTGCACATTTGTTGGGCAAACTATAAAATCCTCAAAAAGGCTTGCTGAAATGATGGCAGCTAAAGCCAGATTGTTGGAAAATACCATTGAGCGAGCTTTAACTTCTGATGAAGAAACACAAGAAAACACATCTATTAGGGGACAATACGACTCATTCAAACATATTTTAATACATGATTTAACTCCTAAGGGATTTGCCGATATATACGCACAAACTTTAGCTTATGGAATGTTTGCAGCACGATTACATGATCCTACGTTAGACGATTTTAGCAGACAAGAAGCAGCAGAATTAATTCCAAAAACTAATCCATTCCTAAGGAAACTTTTTGGATATATAGCAGGACCCGATATTGACGATCGAATTAAAAGAACCGTAGACAACCTTGCTGAAGTTTTTCGGGCAACTAACGTGGATGCTTTACTTCACAACTTTGGCAAAAGCACTCAAATGCACGATCCGATAATTCATTTTTATGAAACCTTTCTTTCTGAGTACGACCCAAAACTCCGCAAAGCTAAAGGTGTTTGGTACACACCTGAACCTGTAGTTAATTTTATTGTACGTGCTGTAGATGATATTCTTAAAACCGAATTTAACATTAAAGACGGTTTAGCAGATACTTCAAAAACAACTATTAAAGTTAAGGATGTTTCTAAAGCGACAGCAGATAGGCGTTCTAAAACAAAACAAGTTGAAAGAAAAGTTGAAGTACATAAAGTGCAAATTCTTGACCCTGCAACAGGAACAGGAACTTTTCTTGCAGAAGTAGTTAAACATATCTACAATAACAAGTTTAAATCTATGCAAGGCGCTTGGAGTGGTTATGTAGAAGATCATTTAATTCCACGATTAAACGGTTTTGAGCTATTAATGGCTTCCTACTCTATGGCTCATTTAAAATTGGATATGCTTTTTGCTGAAACAGGTTATAAATCAAAAAGAGATCAGCGTTTTAATATATACTTAACCAATTCACTAGAAGAATCATATAATGATGTTCCAAATCTATTTATGTCTCAGTGGCTAACTAGTGAAGCAATTCAGGCAAATAGAATAAAAAGTGATACGCCAGTCATGTGTGTTATTGGAAATCCACCATATAGTGGAGAAAGTTCTAATAAAGGTGAATGGATAATGAACTTGATGGAAGATTACAAAAAAGAGCCAGGTGGAAAACAAAAACTTCAAGAACAAAACTCAAAATTTATAAATGATGATTATGTTAAATTTTTAAGATATGGACAACATTTTATTGAAAAAAATGGTGAAGGTATTTTAGCTTTTATAAATAATCATGGTTTTATTGATAATCCAACTTTTCGGGGAATGCGTTGGAATTTATTAAAAACGTTTGATAAAATACTTATTATTGATCTGCATGGTAATTCTAAGAAGAAAGAAGTATCTCCAGATGGAAGTCCCGACAAAAATGTTTTTGACATTTTACCTGGTGTTTCCATAAATCTTTTTATTAAAACGGGGAAAAAGAAAAAAGATAAGTTAGGAGAAGTATTTCACTTTGACTTATATGGTTCCAGGGATTCAAAGTATAATTATTTATGGTCTAACAGCTTAGATAGTACAAGTTTTAATAAGGTGGATTTTACAGAGCCTCATTATTTCTTTATGAATAAAAACACAGAAGGATTAAAATCATATCAAAATGCTTTTGGCGTAGTTGATTTATTTCACGAGTATTCTCTTGGCGTTCTTTCTAAAAATGATTCTATAACCATTGCATATGATAAATCCGAATTAGAAAATCGCATCAATCAACTAACAAATCTATCCTTAGATGAAGCAAGGAACATTCTGGATATTAAATCTGATAGTCGTGATTGGATTTTACAAAAAGCCATTTTAGATTTAAAAGATAATTATTCAAATGATAATTATAAAAATATAGTTTATCGTCCATTCGATAATCGTATAACATATTTTACTGGGAAACCGAAAGGATTCTTTGCATATAGTCAAAATAGAGTTATGCGGAACCTTAAAAAAGGTAATAACTTTGCTTTAATTACAGGTAGACAAGGACAAGCTGTTGGACAGATGCAATGGAACTTATCTTTTATAACAAATACAATATCCGATCAAAACATTTATTATAGGGGCGGTGGGACTGTTCTCCCTCTTTATGTATATCCTGAGTCGCGTGATCCTCACCTAAATGAACAAAATAATGCGCGTATACCAAACTTGAAGCAAGAAATTGTAAATCATATTGCGAAAAGGCTTAATGTAGAATTTACATACGAAAAAGAAAACACAGAAGATACATTTGCTCCGATTGACATCTTAGATTACATCTATGCAATTCTACATTCACCCACATATCGTGAAAAATATAAAGAGTTCTTAAAAATAGATTTTCCAAGAATACCATATCCAAAAGACATTGAAACATTTTGGAAATTGGTTGAATTAGGTGGGCGATTGCGCCAAATACATTTATTGGAATCTCCTAAAGTCGAACAATATATTACTCAATACCCTGCTAATGGAGATAACCAAATTACACGAAAAATAGGTAAATCAGATTGGGAGATAACCGACACAGAAGAAGAGTTAGGTCGAATTTGGATAAATGATGAGCAGTATTTTGAGAATATTCCAAAGGTTGCCTGGGAATTTTATATTGGTGGTTACCAACCAGCTCAAAAATGGCTCAAAGACCGTAAACAAAGACAATTAAGTTTTGAAGATATTTTACACTATCAAAAAATTATTGTTGCACTTGCCGAAACAAATCGGATTATGAAAGAAATTGATAAGATAGAGATTGAATAATAATATCTTAAACTATAAAATTATTTTTTATGTTTTTAGATGAATTTGATAAATATCGAGCACATTACGTACAAGGAGCAAGAAGTGTATTAGTTCGGACTTCGTATCCTAAATTAGAAAAGCAGCCGCCTTATTTAAAGATAAAACAATCAAGTATTAATTTTGATTTGTTTTTTAGTCGAGATGGTATACTACTTTCTAGCATTCAGAATACAGAGAATCGAAAAAGCAAAACCGTTTATAGTTATGATTATCGACACAGATTAGTTTTTGCGTTAAAAGTTGATATTATTAATAATATAATAATTGAATTGAATGATTATAAATATAATGATCAGGGTTTCATAAAATCGGAGCATTCTAAGTCTAGTTATATTAATTCGGAATTTGAAGATATTCGAAGCTGTATATATTCTTACGGAAATAATACAGAAGAAGTTCTAATGACAGGTAATATAGAAAATGATAGTGATTGTATAATATATCGTAATTATAACAATCAGGGTAAAGTTATTGAAGAAAAATTTATTAGGAAACCGGATGAACTAGTGTGGTGGGACAGGAAAGAATATGACAAATCAGGAGATTTATTAAAAGATATATCATTATCTGAAAAGGGAGAAATTGATTGTATCTATGAATATTTTCCGAAATATAAAGGATTAGCTACAGGCTTTAAATGTATTGATGAAAATAAACCTTATATACGTGAACATAAATATATTTTTAATGATAAAGGACATTGGATAAATCAATCAGTAATGAATGATGGTGTACCTCATTTATATTACGACAGGACAATTGATTATTTTTAACTTAAATTATTTTGTTCTGATTTGGGAGATTTTGTACCAGTAAAAAAATGCTTCGGGTTTTGATTTCTTTAACTTATTTGCACTTTCCCATAATGGTTCTGAAATAACCCAATCCTTCATTTGATTTGGATTGTCAAATTTTTCAATTTCTTTTGCATTATTCTTAATTAATGTTGCAATATAAGCTGCTTTTGAAGCAAAAGTTATTGCTTTATCCAAATGAAATGGTTCGGAAAATATAAACCCGGTTAACCTTTGTATTCCATGTTGGAGTTCCTCGAAATTTCCTTTTCCTGATAATCCTCTACTTGCAATACTTAATGAAGTTTGGAAAATGTCTTCAATTACATCATTTTTATTTAATTCTTTTTTTTCTCGATACTTTAATTCTGTATTAGCGAAAGTTGAGAATGTTACTTTAACTGTGGAAATATCTTTTGCTACATCAACCAAATTGCCAATGTCATAAAGTTGTTTGATGATTTCCATACTCATACTTTTCTCTCCTTTTTTATATGGTATTCCTGTTGTGTTGGGTGCAAATGCCGTAAGTTTATCACCTAAAATATCTTCATGAGATGGTACGGATACAGTAACAGGTTCTCCATCTGTTTTTATAAACAAGGATGAAATTGGCAACTTTAAAATATTCTTATAATGTACTTCTTCAAACAAGATGTCAAGTAAAATATTTTCTTCTGATGATTGAGTTTTATGTACAGGTTCGTAGAAGAACTTATAATGTGTTTTTTTTATTTTAGAATCAACACTTCTTTCTTGTAATTCAAATTTTGTGAAATGTTGATCTTTAGTGATTTTTTCAAATATCTCTTTAAGATTATCAGGCTCTTTAGGAAGAATAATATCTATATCAATAGACAAACGTTTGGGAGAATCTAATAAAAGCATAAGAGCTGTACCTCCTTTAAAAACAAAATTTAATTTATTTTTAGAAAGTCCTTCCAAAAGGAGTAATGCCCTAATAACTTTTTCAACTAGTATTTTATCAGCTTTTCTGTTATTGGTAGAAACTTTGTTTATCCAGTCTATGGTTAATGATTCTTTATCTATCATAATGCTATATATTGGCAGCAAATTTAGGTTTGCTGCCGAAATTTAGATACTTTATTTAAATATTCATCTAATTCGTTTTTCTTTCTCCTTCTGTCTGCATATCTTAACATAGTGGTTTCATTAACAGTATATTTTTCAATAACTTCTTTGAAAATTCTGTCTCTTTCTAGATCTTGTTGAGCATTAAAATTAACTGGATCACAAAATAAATCAACAAGTATTTTCTCAATAGTAATTGTTGTGATACCTGAAATTTCCTGAGTAGGAGACTCAGTTACTAAAGATTTTACAATTAATGTCTCTTTTTTATCAGAGATATAATGGTAAATAATTTCAGGATCAGGTGCAAGAAATACAGGATATTTGTTGTCCTTTAAAAAGAAAAAAACAGATTCCATTGCATCTTTTTCTACTTCAACCATTAAATAAAACCTACCAGGTTGATGTCGCATAAATTCGTTAAAGACCGAAGTATTCCAAATGCAAATATCTAAAAACGGAAAGTGGGTTTTTAGTTTTTTATTTAAAGTTTTAATTTTTTTTGATATTTCAGGTGTATAAGTTTTCTTTTCCCCAATTACATACTTTCCACGACCTACACGGTTTAATACACCCATTTGAACAAGAGTATAAATTCTCCAGTTTAATGTAGTATCAGTAATGTTAGGATCAAAGGATTTGTAAAAATTAAGAATATTAAGGATTGAAATAACTTGGTCATCCTTAAACGTTTTTTTTAAAATGGCTGTATGTAATTTACTATTTTCGATTTCTTTTTTTTACAAATATACAAAACTATAAACTGGCAGCAAAGTTAAATTGATGCCGTTTTATAGTTTTTAATAAAAATCAGTTAGTTTTTAGTATTAAATTCAATTCTACCCCAACTATTATCCATTTGTTCTTTCTTAAATGTTTCGGTAATTTTCACATACTTTTTTAAGTCCTTATCTTTTTTTGGGGCTCCCATTTCTTTTAATGCTTCAAGACTAATTCCTAACATAAGGCTATTTGTAATGAATGTTTTTCTTGCAGTATGAAAAGTTATAGCTTTATGTTTAGGAGTAATTTCTTCGATTTTTTTACTGCCAATTTCTTTACGTAAGATTATTTTTTGATTAAATCCTTCATCTTCTTCCTGTTCAGAAGCAATTATTTTACAGCATTCTTTTAAATATTCATTTGTATTTTGGCTTGAGATAACTGGTAATAATTTGTCCTGATCTTTATATTTATCTAGAATTTCTTTTGCAAACTTATTAAGCTGAACTTTCTTAAGATCATTTGTTTTCTTTTGATATTTTTCCAAATAATCATTCTTGATATGTTCTTTCTTTAAAGATTCAATATCGCTAAATCTTAGCCCTGTGAAGCAGGAAAAACAATAAACGTCTCTTACTTGATTAAGTCTTGCATTTTTAAAGTCATGATTATATAAAGTGAACAGTTCTTCTAATGGAAGAAATATTACTTCTTTTTCAGGTTCTTTGCCTTTTGTTTTTTCGTAGAAATCTCCTGTATAATATTTTCTTCCTTTAGCCCATCTTAAGAATGTCCCAAGAACTGCGAGAATTTTAGCATGGTATCCATTCTGCATAGAATTTTCGGTAAACATATATGATGCTAGCTCGTCAAGAAAATTATCATCTAAAGAATCCCATGTTAAAATATATTCTGTTTCAGTTTGAAACTTATCTAAAAAGTTTTTTACGGTAGTGTAACCTGTAATTGTTCTTTCAGCTTTTGTTGGTTTACTCTTGTTAATAAACTCTTCAAATACGGAAAAGAAATTATTGTCAGAAAGATCAATTTTTGATGAATTAAAGAATAAGTTTTTTATTTCACTTTCGGATGGAAATCTCTTTTCTAAAAGAGTTTTATTAAATAAATCTTTAGCAAGATTTTGGATTTCATCAAGCAATTGGTTGAACTTTAGATTTGAATTATAGTCATTTTCAGACAATGAGTTTAGTTTCAATCGTTGTGTTCTTTTGTTCCATTCTCTCTGTTTTACACTGCCAACGCCCTTTCTGTACTTTTTGTAGTTAACTGCAATTTGAGCAACTACAAGAATCTTCCCTGATTTGGTGGCATTTTGTGATTTTAAATAGAAGTTAATTTCGGTCATAACATTGATGTTTTCTGATAAAAACAAAGATACAAAAAGGGGGGCAAATAAGGGGCAAATAATTTATAAAATGCACTAAAATGAGGTAAATTTGTATTTGTGTAAAAATATAAAACCCCTAAATATAGGGGTTTAGGTCAAATATTGTAAGAATAGGTCAAATAGGTTCAAGTCCCGCCCTGGGTACAAAAGCTGAAAACTAAACGTTTTCAGCTTTTTTTATTTTATCAAAATGTATAACTTGGCAATTGTTAAAATACCTTGTTATAAAAAATGATTATGAAGAATAATGCGATTTATATTTTGTTGATATTTATTACATTATGTTCTTGTCAGTACGAAAATGCTGAAGAATTGTATTATTCTAATGGTAACATTCAGCCTACGGATACTACACAAAGCGATACTACAATTTATCCGGAATTATTGATTGATATTCCATTTAATGGCACAATTGAAGATGAAAGTGAAAATGAGATAGTGATAATAACTCATGGTTCTCCTGTGCTTACCTACGATAGGTTTAGTCAGGCTGATAAAGCATTATATTTTAACGGAGAAGATCAGTATATTGAATTAGACCTGGGAGAACAGGATTCTGTTTCAGTTTCTTTCTGGTTTCTTTGCGGATCCGGCAGTAGTAATTATTCTTCGTTATTTGATTATGGATGTAATGCAGTAAAAACAAATATTGATGGATATTCAGGCCCCACATCTTTTAATGTAACATGCTTTTATAATAATCTTGATGAGTTACATGCCATATATAATTTTAAGTATCAAACCTGGTATCATATTTATGTTTCTTCAGGCAATGAAAATACTATTTATGTGAATAACGAGAAAGTCGGACAAATTTATAAAAATGTAATATTAGAGCTCACAACTACGAATCTGATTTTGGGTAAATCAATTCTTGATGAAACTGAAAATGAAAAATATTTTCATGGTGTTATTGATGATATTAAAATATATAATTATTTGTTAAGTGAACAGGAAATTAATGAATTGTATAATGAAAGTATAGTAAAAAAGTAGTTTTATAGATGTTAAAATATTCAACATACATATTGATTATTTTCTTAAGCCTTACTTTAAAAAGTTTTTGTCAGGACGATGATTGGGATAAATTACTTGATGAAGAATTATCCAAACAACGAGTTTTTACGACTGCTACTTTTAAATCTTCCAGAATTCTAAATGGACAATCTGTTAAATGTTTGCCTAAAGGAGGCTTGGATTTTCGAGTAGCTCATCGGTTTGCAGAGTTTAATACAAACGAAAATAATTTTCTTGGATTTGATGAAGCAAGCACTTATTTTGGATTATATTACGGTATTATCGATCAGGTAAATATTGGAATAGCACGTGCAACTTATAATCAGACTAATTATGGATTTGTAAAATATGCCTTCTTAAGGCAATCGACTGGTGAAAAAAATATACCGCTAACAATGGTATTTAGTTCATCGATATCTCATACATCAAAACAATATTCAGATAAAGAACGTGATGAAGATTTCATTTCCAGGATAGATTACTCATTTCAATTGTTAATCGGGCGGAAGTTTTCCGAAAGGCTTTCTCTTCAGCTAACACCTACATTAGTTCATCGAAATCTTGTTGAAACAAAGGACGAGAATAATGATTTATATGCAATCGGAATAGGAGGAAGGTATTTAATAAGCAGGCGTATTGCTTTTAATGCAGAATATTATTGGGTTATAAATAATACCGGCAGGTACGGTTATGATTTTTATGATCCGGTAGCTGTGGGTTTTGATATTCAGTTTGGAAGCCATGTGTTTCAATTAATGCTTACTAATGTTGCGGCAATGACTGAAAACAATTTTATAGGCGAAACATCATCAGATTTTTTTAGTGGCGACATTCGATTCGGGTTTAATATATCCCAGGTATTTTCTTTAACCAGAAGTAAACAAAAAGGTTTAAGATGAAAACAATAGTTATAATTTTATTTTTTACATTAATTCAATTTGCAGGTTTTGCCCAGAGTACTTATTTTACCAGGAGTGGCCATATATATTTTATTTCTCATACCGATGTAATTGATATCGATGCTAATAATCACCAGGTTGCAAGTTTTCTGAATATAGAAACCGGTAAAATACAATTTGCAGTTTTAATTAAAAGCTTCAAATTTTCTTTAGCAACTGCAAAAGAACATTTTAACGAAAGCTATATGGAGTCGGATAAATTTCCCAAAGCCACATTTAAAGGTGAGATTTTAAATATTGACAGCCTTGATATAAATAAAAACGGTATCTGTTCAGTTCGTGTTAAGGGGTATATTACCATAAAGGGTATTACAAAAAATATTGAAGTGCCGGGAGAATTAATAATAGAAAATGGTGAAATAAATGCCATATCAGAATTTGAATTATCGATTTCAGATTTTAATATTTCAGTTCCAAGGATAGTTGAGAATAGAGTAGCGAAAATTGTTCAGCTTAAAGTTAATATGAACTATACCATATATAAAAAATAGATTTATGTTGATAAAAAAAACATTGTATAGTATTCTTTTTGTCATTGTTTTATTAGGCGTGATTTGCATTTACATTTTTTTTAGACCTGAGAAAAATCTTTTAAAGCTTAAGCCTGATTATAAATTAACAGCTATAGAATTATTTAATGAATACTCAACAAACGAAGAAGCTGCAAACACAAAATTTTTAGGAAAAATCATTCAGGTAAATGGAACTATTCGTGAAATTAACACAGAAGATTCAATTTATACTACAGTTATATTAGAAACAGAAGATATATTTTCCGGAGTTAGTTGTGTTTTGAATGATAGATATGCCTCAAAACAAAAAGAGATTTTGATTGGTTCTGAAGCTATAATAAAAGGTGAATGCTCCGGGATGCTAATAGATGTTGTTTTAAATAATTGTGTTCTGATAGATGAATAAAGAAGCAAGTAATCAAGTTATAGCTTGGATATATAAAGAACCGATAGTTTTTCATCGGTTTTTTTGTGCCAGATAGATAAACTTAAATCTGAGAATCCCAAATCAATGCTGCAGCTCCCAATATAGCTGCATCATTTTCTGATAAGGCAGATGGTTTTAGTTCGATTTTATTTTTATAGATATCTAATAAGTTTTCTTCCATGTATTTTTTTACCGGCTTAAAAATTAGGTTGCCGGCATTTGCAAGTCCCCCAAATAAGAAAATAACTTCCGGGCTTGTAATTGCAACAGCATTAGCAAGCATAACTCCTAAAACATAACCGGTATAATCAAAAGCTTTTTTTGCAATCGTATCTCTTTCCAGAGCTGCTTTATAAATCATTTCACTTGAAACATCTTCCAGGGGAACTTTTCTCAACAAGCTGGCTTCATCTGAATTAGTTAACAATTCTTTTGCTGTTCTTACAATTCCGGATGCCGATGCATAAGTCTCCAAACAACCTTTGCGTCCACAGTTACACAAACGACCATTTGGATCAAAAATAGTGTGTCCGAGTTCACCGGCAAATCCATCATGACCAAGGATCATTTTCCCATTTGCAACAAAACCACTTCCAAGTCCTGTTCCTAAAGTAACCATTAGAAAATCTTTAAGATGTTTTGCGCTTCCGTAAATCATTTCTCCCATAGCGGCAGCATTAGCATCATTAGTTAATAAAACCGGGAGTCCGATTTTATTGCTAATTATATCTGCCAAAGGAACTACTCCTTTCCAGTTAAGATTTGGAGCATACTCAATAGTTCCATTGTAATAATTACCATTCGGAGCACCAATTCCTACACCTACAAGCTGGAACTCAGTACTCAATCCTGCCAGTGAGTGATTTATTCTTTCAGAAAGATAATCGACAAAATCATTAACATCTTCCAGATCCTTTATGGGGAACGATTCTTTTAATTTTACAACACCATCTTGAGTTACAACACCATATGAAACATTAGTGCCGCCAATATCAATACCTATTGCTAGTTTTTGCATGAAAATATTTTTAAATTTCGAACAAGTAAAATAATAAATTGAAATCAATATAAACAAACTTTCATTTGATTTATTTTTTGGCAGCATATTTGATTAATATTTCATAATTTTAATGAGAATTTTAAAACCCTAATTATGAAAAGATTTATTCTCCCAGTCGTTATTTTCTCATCTTTCTTTATATTGAGTACTAATGTAAATGCACAGAAAAAAGTTAAAGAAATTAAAATTTCTGAGGTTCAGGGCATTGCTATTGGTGCGGATAATGAGTCAATTGCTCAGGTAGCTCAACGAGCAATAGATGAAGCAAAAGTTGAAGCCTTAAAACAAGCCGGAGTTTCAGAGAACATAGCCTCTTTTAGTGATTTTTTTCAATCTGAAGAGAATGAAAAGTATGAAGAGCTTTTCACTTCTGATATACTTTCAGATATTCGAGGATCGGTAAAAGATATCGAAATTCTAAATACAAAAAAGTCGTTTGATGATTTTGGGCATTTAAAAGTGGTGGTTGTAATTAATTGTACTGTTATAAAGTATTTAACGGAAAAAGATATTGGCTTTGATGTATGGATTGATGGTGTGGGAATGTTTTATCCCAATGATACTGGTTTGAAATTTATACTAAAACCTTCAAAGGATGCTTACGTTAAGATTTTTATTTTTAGTGAAACAGAAGCTTATAGGTTGTTTCCTAACAAATATGAAAACTCATATTTGCTAAATGCTAATCAACAATACTATTTTCCTTCGGAAACTATGGATTATACACTGTATACCGATAAAAAATCCGAAATACACAGAATGGTAATGGTATTTATGAAAGAAGATATTCCTTATTTTAACGATGTTGAGTATAAAAAGATAATCAACTGGATATTTTCAATTCCTCCTGATATGCGTGTAATAAAATCGTTTGGGTTTAGTGTTGTAAACGAAGATAAAATGAAATTGTAGAGACGCAATGCATTGCGTTTTTACAATGAATGTTTATCTATTTTTTTCTAATTAGCATTAAGCCATCCCGTAGAGGCAGAATAACTTTCTCAACCCTGTTGTCATTTTTAATAAATTCGTTGAATTCGAAAATACCTTTTGTGTATTCGTCATCAGGTGATTCCAGATCAATAACTTTGCCGCTCCATAGTACATTGTCGGCAAGGATAAATCCCCCGGACTTTACATAATCAAAAACGATATTGAAATATTCAATATATTCTCTTTTATCGGCATCAATAAAAACCAGATCGAATTGTTCGTTAATTTCAGGGATTATATTTCGGGCATCACCAAAATGAAGTTTTACTTTGTTTTCAATTTGGGCTTTTGTAAAATATTTTCGTATTATATTTTCTAATTCGTCATTTATTTCAATAGTGTGAAGAATTCCATTCTTTTTTAATCCTTTAGCTAAGCAAATTGCTGAGTAACCAGTATAAGTACCTAATTCAAGAATTCTTTCAGGATTAATCATTTTACTAATCATTTCAAGAATTTTCCCTTGCAAATGACCGGAAAGCATTCTGGGGCGAAGAGTTTTTAAATTTGTTTCGCGATTTAATTCAGCTAATATTGGGTCTTCCTTATCCGAGTGATTTAATATATATTCTTCGATATTGTAAAAGGGATTTGACATTTTTGTTACTCGTTTGTTGTCATTCCTGCGCAGGCAGGAATCTATAAAAAAAGAGATTCCGGTTCCGATAGTTATCGGAATTGCCCGAAATGACATACTTTATAAAAAATTATTGATAAACCAACATCGACATTTTATTAATATCCAGCACCTCGTTGGCAATTTCCTGAATATCGTCAACTGTTACAGCTTCAATTTTCTCTTTTATTTTCTCTAAATCATCAACCTTGTTAAAAAGTAAAAAGCTTTTACCTATGGCTAACATTAAGTTGGCATTGTTTTCCGAGCTAATAGCAATCTGTCCAAATAACTGACGTTTGGCTTTCTTTAGCTGTACTATTCCAAGCTTTTTAGTCCGTAGTGACTCAAATTCCTTTTTAATCAGTTTTATACATTTGGTGAAATTTTCCTTGTCGGCACCAAAATAAACAGAAAATATCCCGGTATCGGAATATGCAGAATAATTTGATTCTACATGATAAGCATAACCATGTTTCTCGCGAAGCAAAAGACTTAAACGCGAATTTAATCCCGGTCCGCCCAACATATTGTCCAGTAAAATCATGGCAAGCTTTTTTTTGTCATGTGCATTATATGCTATATTACCAATAATGCAATGTGTCTGGTGCGTATTCTTTTTAATGATTTTTGTTTCAGTAATATAACTGTCTATCCGAGTTCTTTGATTTGTTCTTAGATTAGGCTCAATTTGTCCGAAATATTTATTAGTCAGTTTTTTAAGTTTTGTAAATGAAATATCACCTACAGAGCAAAAAACCATTTCATTGGTATGATAATTCTTCGAAATAAACGATTCTATATCTTTTTTAGTAAAGCGTCGTAAATCTTTTGGACTACCTAAAATATTATTTCCTAATGGCTGGTTTTTAAAAATCAGTTCTTCAAATTCATCAAAAATAAGCTCTGCAGGGTCATCTTTATACGAATTGATTTCTTCAATAATAACTTCTTTCTCGCGTGTAATTTCTTTGCCCGGAAAAACAGAATTAAACGTTATATCTGAGATAAGCTCCATAGCACGCTCATAATCATTTTTTAGAAATGAAGTGTGAATAGTTGTTTCTTCCTTTGTAGTATAAGCATTAATTTCACCACCAACATCTTCTAATCGACTTAAAATATGATAAGCTTTTCGTTTTTTAGTTCCTTTAAATATAGCATGCTCAATAAAATGAGCCATTCCGTGCTCATGATCTTCCTCGTCACGCGATCCGGCATTTATAATTAAACCACAATGCCCGACTGCCGATTTAGATTGTAAATGAATGATCCGTATTCCGTTTTCCAGTGTATAACTCTCGTAATCCATCTCCGTAATTGTATCTGCTGCAAAAGTATAAAAAACTAGCAATCAAAATACTAAAACAGGTAAAGTTTTACCGATTTTAGGATTTTTTAAAAATTGAGAAAAAATATTTTGTAAAAGGAATTTTTCACTTATATTTGCACCGCTATTGAGCAAAAAGGTACCATAGCTCAGTTGGTAGAGCAACGGACTGAAAATCCGTGTGTCCCTGGTTCAATTCCAGGTGGTACCACAACCCTGACAGCAATGTCGGGGTTTTTTATTATAAATATTTTAAATCACTACTGTCCGACTAGATTTATTGAATATGCTTAAAATTGCCTGTTTTCTAAACGTTAATAATATGTCGCCCACTACGGGGCTCTGTTTCAATATTAATCATTTTACTACAAATATATCGCCTCTAACGAGGCTAATATAAAGCACCGT
>JAUWQL010000061.1 GCA_030611105.1 Bacteroidales bacterium | reverse complement strand
ATCCCAATCAACTGTTCACGTTCCAGTTTCGTTAGGGTTACTTTATAAAATTTTGCCATAGTTTTTTCCTACAAAGATACAATAAAATACGTCATATCAAACTTGACTTGACACTAGTGATATTTAATCATTAATAAAATCATCTAGTTCAGTATATAATTTTTGTATTGGCAAACCCATTACATTAAAAAACGAGCCATTTATTTTTTCGACTCCAATATATCCAATCCATTCCTGAATTCCATAAGCGCCTGCTTTATCAAATGGCTGAAAATGATTTATGTAATAATCTATTTCGGCATAAGTAAGTTTTTTAAAATATACATCGGTACATGCTGAAAACAAAACTTCTTTATTATTTGATTTAATGCAAACACCAGTATAAACCTGATGACAATTTCCGGACAACTCTTTTAATATTTTTATAGCGTCATCCTGATCAATTGGCTTTTGGAGCACTTTATCCTTTAACCAAACTATTGTGTCGGCGGTAATTAATATTTCATTATCTTCAAGTTTCCCATATATTTCTGCTTTCTTACCTGCAATATATAATGGTATTTCTTCCTTTTTGAGATGATCCGGATAAGTTTCGTCAACAAATTGTTTTAACTTAATTTCAAACTCTAATCCTATTTCTTTTAGCAAATAATGGCGTCGTGGTGATTGTGAGGCCAAAATAATTTTGTAATCATCGATATTTGGAATAAACATAAATATGGTTCTATATTAAATATTAGTGTATAGTCAAATTTGCCACAGATTCACAGATTATAAAATTAATCTTTTTGTAATTAATGAGTTTTCACCAAAATTTACAATTAAACCTAAAGGACATTTTGATATTGCAAGATAATTTATTACCCAACTGTAATGTTCATCAACTATTCCTTTTTGTGCCTTTATTTCAAGTATAATGTTATCAAAAACAACAAAATCGGCAAAGAAATAATGTGGAAGAATTATCCCTTTGTATTCGACTTCATATTTTTTCTCACGTTCATAAAGAATAGATTTCTTTTTAAATTCATATTCAATGGCATCTTTATAAACAATTTCCAACAGACCTTTTCCTAAAATACGATGAACCTCCATACAAATCCCTATTATCTGATAAGTTTCTTCTTGAAAAGGATATTTTTGTTCAGAATATTTCATAATTAATCTGTGAATCTGTGGCTTTTTATTTATATACCCACACTAAATCATACATGTAGAGCTATAAATATGTACCTTAAAAATTCTGAATTATTATATAATTAGCAACTAAAGCGTACAAGATACCGGCAAGCATAATCAACTTCGATAAATTACTTGCTCTGTGATAATCTTTTTTATCTTCGGCCACGATTATTTTATAAACAAGAAATACCAATGGAATGATTAAAAGTACTATAAAATAAATCAAGGTAATTGTATCGTTTAGGAATCTAAAATTAATATATAGCAGTGAGAACAGGGTCGTTAATATAAATGTAATTATAACAATCTTTGAATTTAATATACCCAGAACAATTGGCATGGTTTTTCTACCATAAGCACTATCGCCTTCAAAGTCTTCAACGTCTTTAATAATTTCACGGATTAGTGTTAAAAGAAATGCAAAAATAGCAAATGCACTAACCCACAATATAATATGTGTAAAATCGGAACGCAATTCCTTCATTAGCAATCCATATTCTTTATTTAACAGCGGTATTTCAAAAAGAATTACCATCAAAGGTACTAACGCTATAAGAATTGCTACAATTATATTTCCGATTAAAAACTGACGTTTATAAGTGGTAGAATAAAACCATAAAATACCGGTTATAAAAACAAAAACAATAGTCAACATCGGCATACCAATATAAATAGATATGTATGCACCTAAACCAATACCTATTGTATTAAAAATTACATGCAATAAAATTGCCCAACGACGATTTAATACTCTCCCTATAATAACTGTCTCCGGCCTATTTACTAAATCGGTTTTGGTGTCGAAATAATCATTAATTACATATCCGGCAGCAGTAATAAATACCGTAGCCATTACAAGGAAAAAGAAGTGTAACTCTGAGAACTGCAGCTTAAACTCATAAACTTCAAGTATTGGTTTTATAATACTCCAGCGCATTAAATACTGCGTTAGAACAATAATTAATAAGTTCTTGTAACGAATAAGACGTAAAAAATTAATCATTCTGTTTTATTTGAGATATTTAATTAAGTTATCATTTTAAAATCTTAAAATACAGATAATTAAGATTAGAACTTCCTCCATTTTCCCTGTAATCGTAATACCTGTTCAATTACATCACGCACACATCCCCTGCCGCCATTAAATGTTGATATATATTTTGATATAGCTTTAATTTCTTCTGCTGCATCAGACGGACAAGTAGGTAATCCTGCTATTTGCATTACTTCATAGTCAGGCAAATCATCTCCCATATAAAGTATTTCTTTTGGTTTTAATCCATATTTAAAATAAAAATCTTCAAAATCATTTACTTTATCTCTCGAATTCATATAGATATCTGTTATTCCAAGATATTGAAATCGCTTTTTCGTTGCTTCCGAATTTCCCCCGGAAATAATCCCAATAATATAACCTTGTTTTAATGCATAATTTACAGCATATCCATCTTTCATATTAACTGAACGAACAAACTCACCGCTAGGATCAAGATAAATTTGTGCATCGGTAAAAACACCATCAACATCGAATACGAATGCTTTTATATTTCGAAGATCTTCTTTAAAATTTGCCATTTCTAATTAGTATCAGTTTTTTGATTTAGTTTATAAATACTTTCACTTACAAATCTATATATTTTCTCAAACTCAGGCTTATCTTTTAGTAATTCTATATGCTTTAGTATAACATTTTGATCGTTCCTTACCGCCGGTCCCGTTTGCGCATTTTGCGGATCGGAATCAGTCGCCTTTTGCGCAGTTTCTACAATTAATGGTTTCAGCAAATCAAAAGGTATGTCCGATTGATTTAAAATTTCTGTAGCTGCAGAATACATGTGATTTGCAAAATTACAGGCGAAAACAGCTGCCAGATGTAACATCTTTCTTTTTTCGGAATCAATCAGATGCACACTATTACTAATACGTTTTGCAAGATCAACAAGTATCTTTTCCAATTTTTTATTGTTCGCCTCAATACAAATCGGAACAGTTGAAAAATCTATATCTCTGGATTTTGAAAAAGTTTGTAGGGGATAAAACACTCCATAATTTTCAAATTTATTTTCAAAAACATTCATTGATATACTCCCTGCAGTATGAACAATAATTCCATACTTTAATTTTATATGTTTGATTATTTCTTCAATTATTTCATCTTTAACTGCAATTATGTATAAATCGGCTTCAACAGGAATTTGGTTTATTTTGTTAGTATAATGTGAATCAACTTTTAAAGCCAGTGTTTTAGCAGCTTTAATCGTTTTACTGTAAACACATTTGACAGGGAAGTCTGCTTTTTTTAATGCAATAGACAAATGAGTTGCAACATTACCTGCTCCAAGAATTACAATTCCATTTTTAAAATCAGTATTGAAACTCATTTAAATTCTTTTAAAACATAAAATTAATTGAAATTATTAAGCTTTCAAACCAATAAAAACTAAAAAAGCCCCTGATCTTTCGAAAAGAGGCTTGCTATTATAATAAAAGTATTAGAAACAGTATTTGTTTTCCTCTATTAATTTATCAGCTATTCTTCTACGTGCGTCTTTAACATTAACGCCAGTAACTTTAGTATAAACTTGAATTCCTTTAATTAATTTGTCTGTCATCTCTTTATCATCAATTGAATAAATAGCATCCAATGCGTGCTTATAAATTAAAGATGCAGATTCAAATATATACACATCAAGAATATCTTTGTATAAGTTAACAAACTCTTCTGATTTAACAGATTCTGCCTTTTGCACACGTAACATAGTTGATTCGGCAACATAAGCATTCATTAAAATATCAGAAATACTACTTAATACTTCCTGCTCATATACTAACTTGCGATCAAATTTATTAACTGCAACTTCCATTAACATTAAAGCAATATTTTTAAAGTTTTCAACGAAGATAGATTTATCTTCAAAATATCCTTTTGGTTTAAAAGTATAAGTTAAATTACCTAAACCAGCTACAATTTCTTTTGCTTTTTCAAATAATGGTATATGATTTTTCTGTCCTCGTTTAATAACTGTATCGGCTAACAGAATACGGTTAATTTCGTTGGTTCCTTCGAATATACGGTTGATTCTTGAATCTCTGTATGTTCTGTCGGCGGGCATTTCTGCAGAGTATCCCATTCCTCCCATTATCTGAACAGTTTCATCAGCTATATAATCAAGAGCCTCAGAACCAAACACTTTCATTATAGCAGCTTCAGCTCCATATTCACCAAAAGCATTCATAACAGATCTACCATAATCGATTCCGTCTTCTGCCGTAAATATTTCAATAGCATCATCAATGTCTTTACTTACTCTGTAAACCGCAGATTCAGTAGTAAAAGTTTTAATAACCTGCTCACCTAATTTGTGTTTAATTGCTCCGAAATTTGAAATTAACATTCCAAATTGTTTACGTTCGTTTGCATAATTAACAGATTGAGAAATCGCTCTTTTAGCAGCTCCAAGAACGTTTCCACCTAACTTGATACGTCCCATGTGAAGAATATTCAATGCAATTCTGAATCCTTCGCCGCGTTTACCTAATAAGTTTTCAACAGGAACTTTTACATCGTTATAAAAAATTTGTCTTGTAGATGATCCTTTAATACCCATTTTCTTTTCTTCGGGGTTTAAAACAATACCATCCCATGCTCTTTCAACAATAAATGCACTAAGTACTCTATCATTATCAATCTTAGCAAATACAGTCTGAACATCAGCAAAACCACCATTAGTGATCCACATTTTCTGTCCGTTTAAGATATAATGTTTGCCATCTTCAGAAAGAACTGCTTTGGTTTTACCAGAATTTGCATCAGAACCTGCTCCCGGTTCAGTTAAACAATATGCTCCGGCCCATTCACCAGATGCAAGTTTTGGTAAATATTTTTGTTTTTGTTCTTCGTTACCATAATATGCAATTGGCAATGTTCCAATTCCTGTATGAGCAGAAAAAGCAACAGCAAACGAACAACCTGCCCCCAATCTTTCACTGGCAAGCATCGATGTAACAAATGATTGCCCAAATCCTTCGTATTCCTCAGGTACAGAAACACCTAAAAGACCTAATTCTCCGGCTTTAGCAAGAATATTTCTCATTAATCCTTCTTCCTGAGAATCTATTCTGTCAAGTATTGGATAAACTTCTGCTTCAAGAAAATCGTCACATGTTTGTGAAATCATCTTTTGTTCTTCATCAAATTCTTCCGGTATAAAAATATCGTTGGCTTCAGTTTTTTTCAATAAAAATTCACCACCTTTTATGGTTAAATCTTTTTCCATTTTATTTTAAGTTTAATTTATAATTCTAAAGATTGTTCAATTAATTCTGCAATATCGTAATTTTTTATTTCTTCTTCCTTGTTTTTGTATTTTAATCCATCGGTCATCATAACCATGCAATAAGGACATGCAGTTACAATAATATTTGCACCTGTTTCCAAAGCATCTTCAGTTCTTTCAATAAAAATTTCTTTATCGCCTTTTTCGGCTTCTTTAAACATTTGTCCTCCACCTGCACCACAACATAATGCATTGCTTTTATTTCGTTTCATCTCAACCTTCTTTGAAGGTATTGCAGCTAAAACTTCTCTGGGGGCATTGTATTCTCCATTCGCCCGTCCAAGATAACAAGGATCATGATAAGTGATTATTTTATCCTTAAATAAATCACTGTCAATTTTAATTTTTCCTTCAGTAATTAACTGTTGAAGGAATTGTGTATGATGAATTACTTCATAGTTTCCGTCATAATCAGGATATTCGTTCTTAAATGTATTGAATGCGTGAGGATCGCAGGTAATTATTTTTTTTACTTCGTAAGAATTCATGATCTCAATATTGGTCATTGCCTGCATCTGAAATAGCATCTCATTACCGGCACGACGGGCAACATCACCACTCGATGACTCTTCAACTCCTAATACAGCATAACTTATATTCAGGTGAGTCAGAATTTTTACAAATGCACGTGTTACTTTCTTATATCTGTCATCGAATGCTCCTGCACTACCAATCCAAAGTAAATACTCCGGTTTTTCGCCTTTTGCAAAAAGATCGGCCATTACAGGAACTTCAATTTTTTGTTTACCTTCTGACATATTTATTTAGTTTTGAGTTTTGAGTTTTTTGTTCATTGAACTTTAAACTTAAAACATTAAACTTTAAACTATTTTTCATTAATATAAAGTTCTTCTGCCCAAAGCATACGGTCGTCCTGTGAGAACTGCCATGGAGCACCATTGTTTTCAATATTATTGAAAATAGCATTTAACTCTCCTGGAGCAGCCGCTTGTTCCATAACAATATATCTTCGTAACTCAAGTATTAACGAAACCTGGTCGATATTTACAGGACAGGCATTTGTACAGGCATTACAAGTTGTACAAGCCCACAATTCTTCCGCCGAAATGTAATCAAATAATGATTTATCATCAGAATAATCAGCATCATGCTTATCAATATTTTTTCCTGTAAGTTCGAGTCTGTCGCGGGCATCCATCATTACTTTACGCGGAGAAAGTTTTTTACCTGTGATATTAGCAGGGCAAACTCTCGTACAACGGCCACACTCAGTACATGTATAGGAATCCATTAAATGTTTCCAGGTTAATTGTTTTACATCCTGAGCACCAAATGCAACTTCTTCCGCATCGTCATCCATCGGAGGTTCTTCTCCGGTTAACATGCTTTTTACTTCTTTAGTTATTGATGGCATATTTGCTATCTTACCAACAGGTTCTAATTTCGAATAGAAAACATTTATAAATGAAAGAAATACGTGAAAATGCTTTGAATATGGAATATAGTTTAAGAATATAAATATCCCGACAATATGTAACCACCAACATGTCCTTTCAATAAAAACAAGTGTTTCTGAAGGAAGGTTTGTTAACATTGGAATGAAAAATGAGCTTAAAAAGAATGAACCTACTTTATCGTAATGTCCGAAACCCCGACTTTGTAATATAACATCAGAAGCATTCATAAAGAATATTGATGTCATTAAAACAACTTCAGTAATTAAAATCAGGTTTGCATCCAAACGTGGCCACCATTTCATTTCCGGTTTCCAGAATCTGTTTGTTCTTACAACATTTCTTCTGGCCAGAAATACCAAACAACCAATTATTACAAGAAGAGCAAAAAACTCAAATGCGCTAATTGCAATCGGGTATAGAAATCCGAAAAAAGAGAGTGCTCTGTGTGTGCCGGCAATACCGTCGACCATAACTTCCAGCATTTCGATATTAACAAGAATAAAACCAGCATAAACAAAAATGTGCAAAATTCCGGAAATTGGTAATCCAATCATTTTTGACTGAAAGATTGCAACTTTGAACACAAGCCCCCATCTTTTTTTCCTGTTATCTTTTATATCAATGTCTCTTCCAAGCTTAATATTTCTTGAAATCTTTTTAACATTCCAGGAAAAAAAAGCGATTGCTGCGATCAACAACAAAACAAATATTATACTATTTATCAAAGCTTTCTAGTTTATAAAGTAAAAATTATTTGCCAAAACATAACGACTCAGTGTATAATCCTAAAAGCTTTCAGGAGGAATGCCTACAAAACCTGTCATTATTCCTTTCAGTCATGAAGGTAAACGTTCCTGCGAAAACATGAATCTGCTAATTAATAAGTAGATTCCGCAACACCTGCCTGACGGCAGTCAGGGCAGTCAGGGCAGTCAGGAGTGCGGAATGACAGAGTATTTATTAGCCTACTGGTATAAAAGCAAATATTCAAATTAATTTATTTTAATTCCTTAACTGCCTGAATAAAATCAGGTAGTACTTTAGCAGTATCGCCAATTATTCCATAATCTGCAGCTTCAAATATTGGAGCATCTTTATCTGTATTAATAGCTACAATACATTTAGATGAACTAATACCTGCCAAATGCTGTATTGCGCCAGATATACCAGCAGCAATATATAAGTTAGGAGCAATAATTTTCCCTGTTTGTCCGGTATGTTCTTCGTGAGGTCTCCAACCTTCATCAGAAACAGGACGCGAACAAGCTGTAGCAGCACCTAATAACTCTGCCAATTCCTCAATCGGGCTCCAATTATCACCTGATCTCATACCACGACCACCGGAAACAACAATTTCTGCATCGGTTAATAGTATTTTACCTGTTTGTTTTTGAACATTCGAAACAGTTGTTTTGAACAAATCATCGCTTAATGCAGGCTCAAAACTTTCAATAGAAGGAGATTTAACATTTTCTTCAAATTCAAAAGAATTTTGTGATAAAGTAAGAATTTTAATATCTGACTTTATCACAAGATTTGAATAAGCTTTACCGGAATATACTTTTTTGAAAATAGTGAAAGGCTCAACGCTCGATGGTAATTTACTAACACCTGCACCTAAACCAGCTTTTAATTTTACTGATAATCGTGGAGCTAATGCTTTACCTGTATTATTATGAGCAATAATAACAACTTTTGCTCCTTCTTTTTCAGCTACCTGTGCTATAACCGAAGCATAAGCCTGATTATCTAAATTTTTTAATTTATCATTGTTTACAGATATTATTTTATCTGCGGCATAATTTCCAAGCTTTTTAAGTTCATCTTCCTGAACATCACCAATTGAAAGGGCTACAGTTTGGACATTCAACATTTCAGCAATTTTACTTGCATAGGAAACTAATTCAAAAGATATTTTCTTGAATTTTCCGTCCCAGTTTTCTGTAAATACTAATACTGACATATCTTATTTTATTAAATTCTTAATTAAGTTTATTTATAACCTGCCAGTCGGTTTATCCGCCGAAGGAGGGCAGGCTGGTAATTCCTGATTTAAATAACTTTTGCTTCGTTCTGAAGCAGATTTACTAATTCTTTTACATTATCAGGTTCAATCATTTTACATGGTGGTTTTGGCTGCGGCAGTTCGAAATTAACTATTCCGGTTAAAGCTTCAACTTCAACAGGTGCAACCACATTTAAAGGTTTTTTACGAGCCATCATAATACCACGCATTGCAGCAATCATTGGTTCTTTAGCAATACCTTTTTGTGCAATAGCAACTACAGGTAATTCAGAAGTTACTTCTTCAGTTCCACCATCTATGTCACGTTTTATTTTAACCTGACTATTTTCAATATTTACTGCAGAAACTGCAGAAACTGAAGGAATATTTAAAAATTCTGCTAACATACCACCTACTGCTGATCCATTATAATCGGCAGATTCAATCCCATTAAAAATTAAATCGAAAGGATTGCTCTTTAAGTATTCTGCAATTTGCGCTGCCACAAAATATGCGTCTGTTGGTTCAGCATCAATTCTTACTGCATCGTCAGCACCAATAGCTAAAGCTTTTCTCATTGTAGGTTCAACATCTTTTTCTCCAACTGTTATTACTGTAATATTTTCAATTGAATTTGCTGCATCTGATTTAAGTTCTATAGCTCTGGTCAATGCAAGTTCATCCCAGGGATTAATAATCCATTGTACGCCGGTTGTATCAAAAGCTGTATTATCATTTACAAACTTAGCTTTTGTAGTAGTGTCCGGAACATTACTTAAGCAAATTAGAATTTTCATTTAATCTTTATTTAAGTTAATAATTAAATTCATTTTTATCAATATTCTATTCGAAAAAATCAAAGACCTAAAATATTGCAAATCAATATCTTGAGATATGTCTAAAATTTGGTCCAAAATACAATTTGTTCACAAGTTTGCAAAGATAAAAATAAGTGCCTTACAAAACAAGAAGCCAAATTTACTAATAATTATATAAATATATATATACGATAAGCTTGTAATTCGTTAACAATATGCTTTTGGGAATTATTCTAAAAAACTCAGGCAAACTTAACAATTTGAATCAATTACAAGTCATTAAATGACAACTGATTTTAACAAATCTTAGCTTATTTATTAACAGTTTTTCTTGATTTATCAAATCGTCCTGAAATAAATTGACATAAAATTGACTTATTTTAGGGCGGGACAATAACAACAAAAAAAGGTGAACCTCTCGATTCACCTTTTTCATTATTATTATAAATTATATTAAGCTTGTGCGGTAGGTCCGCCAAAATTCATTGGCATCATTGGACCTCCACTTTCAGATTTTCTAATTGGGCCATGCATTTTTTCGAATTTATCAACATTATCTTGTAAAGCATTTAAGAAACGTTTTGCATGTTCCGGTGTTAAAATAATTCTGGATTTAACTTCTGCTTTAGGAACACCAGGCATAACTCTAACAAAATCAAGAACAAATTCTGCACTGGAGTGCGTAATTACAGCTAAATTCGAATATACACCTTGTGCAATATCCTCTTTTAAATCAATGTTTATTTGACCTTTCTGTTGTTTTTTGTTGTCGTCCATGATGATTTCCTGTTAAAAATTAATCTATATCCTTTGCAGACATTAAATTATCATACTCTTCGCGAGAACCAACAATTATTTTATCATACTCACGTAAGCCTGTACCAGCAGGAATTTTATGTCCAACAATAACGTTCTCTTTTAATCCTTCAAGCCCATCAACCTTTCCATGTATAGCTGCTTCATTTAAAACTTTTGTTGTTTCCTGGAACGAAGCTGCAGACATGAAACTTTTAGTTTGAAGAGCTGATTTAGTGATACCCTGTAATACCTGGCTTGATGTTGCAGGAACAGCATCTCTTGCTTCAATTAATTTCAAATCTTTACGTTTAAGAATTGAATTTTCATCTCGTAATTTTCTTGCTGTTACAATTTGACCAGATTTAAAAGTTTGAGAATCAGCCGGATCTGCAATAACTTTCTTATCATAAATCCAATCGTTTTCATTCATGAAGCCCCATTTATCAATAACTTGTTTTTCAAGAAATTTAGTATCTCCCGGATCTTCAATAACAACTTTACGCATCATCTGACGAACAATAACCTCAAAGTGTTTATCATTAATCTTAACACCCTGTAAACGATACACTTCCTGAACCTCATTAACTATATATTCCTGAACTTTGGTAGGCCCTTTAATTGCCAGTATATCTGATGGGGTAATTGCTCCATCTGACAAAGGAATACCTGCTCTAACATAATCGTTTTCCTGAACAAGAATTTGTTTTGATAATGAAACAAGATATTTTTTAATTTCTCCGGTTTTAGAAGTAATAATAATCTCTCTGTTACCACGTTTAATTTTACCAAATGCAACTTCTCCATCAATTTCAGATACAACTGCAGGATTTGAAGGATTTCTTGCTTCAAACAATTCAGTTACACGTGGTAAACCACCCGTGATATCACCAGATTTACCAATAGCTCTTGGAATCTTAGCTAAAATTTCTCCCGTTTTAACTTCCTGTCCATCATCAATACTCATATGAGCACCTACAGGCAAGTTGTAAGTTTTAATAACTTCACCATCTTTACCTACCAGTTTAGCATTTGGATTTTTCTTCTTATCTCTGGTTTCAATGATTACTTTTTCTCTAAAACCAGTTTGCTCATCAGATTCCTCTTTAAATGTAATACCTTCAATTACATTATCGAAAACTAATTTACCATTTGCTTCCGAAATAATTAATGCATTGTAAGGATCCCACTCACAAACTACAGTATCTTTTTTAACTTCTTTACCGTGTTTTATATTCAACTTAGAACCATATGGAATGTTGTGAGTTGAAAGGACAATACCGGTATTTTTATCAACAATACGCATTTCTGCAAGACGGCCAATTACAATCTTCACCTTACTACCATCATCTTCGATTTTCGTCACTGTACGTAACTCATCAATTTCTACAAGGCCATCATATTTTGCAATAATACTTGAATCAGCAGCAATATTAGATGCCGTACCCCCAACGTGGAAAGTTCTCAATGTAAGCTGTGTTCCCGGTTCACCAATTGATTGTGCAGCAATAACACCCACAGCTTCACCGTTCTGAACCATCTTGCCAGTTGCCAGGTTTCTTCCATAACACTTAGTACAAACTCCTCGTTTAGATTCACAAGTTAATACCGATCTTATTTCAACTTGTTCGATTGGTGAATCTTCTATTTTTTTACCAATCTCTTCAGTAATTTCTACTCCTGCACCAACTATTAATTCACCCGTAAGTGGATGATATACATCGTGAACAGTAGTACGACCTAATATTCTTTCGTATAATGTTTCAACAATTTCCTCGTTTTTCTTAATTGCTGTTGCAATCAGGCCTCTAAGTGTACCACAATCTTCTTCCTGAATAATAACATCTTGCGAAACATCAACTAAACGACGAGTTAAATAACCAGCATCAGCCGTTTTTAATGCAGTATCGGCTAAACCTTTACGAGCACCGTGAGTGGAAATAAAATACTCAAGAACTGATAATCCCTCTTTAAAGTTAGAAAGAATAGGATTTTCAATAATTTCTGAACCTGAAGTACCCGATTTTTGAGGTTTTGCCATCAATCCTCTCATACCTGAAAGCTGACGAATCTGTTCTTTAGATCCCCTTGCGCCAGAATCTAACATCATATAAACCGAATTAAACCCTTGATTATCCGTAGATAATTTCTTCATTAAAGTTTGGGTTAATCTGGCGTTAATATGTGTCCATATATCGATAATCTGGTTGTAACGTTCGTTGTTAGTAATGAAACCCATATTATAGTTATTCAATACTTCTTCAACTTGCTCGTAACCAGCATTTACTAATTCTTCTTTTTCTTTTGGAATGATTATATCATCAAGGTTAAATGACAGTCCAGCTCTAAATGCCGTTTGATAACCAAGATCTTTAATATTATCAAGGAATTTAGAAGTAACATCAGTACCTGTCTTTTTAAGTACATTACCAATAATATCTCTTAATGATTTCTTAGTTAACAATTCATTTATATAACCAACCTCTTTTGGAACAAACTCATTAAATATAACTCGCCCAACGGTTGTTTCAATCATATGATTTACAGGTTCACCATCAACTATATCATGCGTTTTAACTTTTATACTTGCATGCAATGCAACAGCTCCCTCATTATATGCAATTGTTACTTCTTCGGGAGAATAAAATGTTAAACCTTCGCCCTTGACACCTGATCTTTGTTTTGTAATATAATACAAACCAAGCACCATATCCTGTGAAGGAACTGTAATTGGAGCACCATTAGCAGGATTTAAAATATTATGAGAAGCAAGCATTAACATTTGTGCTTCTAAGATAGCAGCATTACCTAAGGGTAAGTGAACTGCCATTTGGTCACCATCAAAGTCAGCATTAAACGCAGTACACACAAGTGGATGTAGTTGAATCGCCTTACCTTCAATTAATTTAGGTTGGAATGACTGAATACCTAAACGGTGCAATGTTGGAGCACGGTTAAGTAAAACAGGATGTCCTCTAAGAATATTTTCCAGGATATCCCAAACAACCGGGTCTTTTCTGTCAACAATTTTCTTAGCTGATTTAACAGTTTTTACAATACCTCTTTCAATAAGTTTTCTGATAATGAAAGGTTTGTAAAGCTCTGCTGCCATATCTTTAGGCAAACCACATTCATGTAATTTCAATTCAGGTCCAACAACAATTACCGAACGAGCCGAGTAATCAACACGTTTACCAAGCAAGTTTTGACGGAATCGTCCTTGTTTTCCTTTTAAGCTATCACTTAACGATTTTAATGCTCTATTTGAATCTGTTTTAACAGAATTTGACTTTCTTGAGTTATCAAATAATGAATCAACAGCTTCTTGTAACATACGTTTTTCGTTACGTAAGATTACTTCAGGAGCTTTAATTTCTATCAATCGTTTTAGTCTGTTATTTCTAATAATAACTCTTCTATAAAGATCATTCAAATCAGAAGTAGCAAAACGACCACCATCAAGTGGAACTAAAGGACGTAATTCAGGAGGGATTACAGGAACAACCTTAACCACCATCCATTCTGGTCTGTTAATACCTTTTGATGCTCTAAACGCTTCAACAACTTGTAATCTTTTTAATGCTTCGTTTTTACGTTGCTGAGAGGTCTCAGTATTGGCTTTATGACGAAGCGAATATGACATTTCATCCAAATCTAATCTTTCAAGCAATCTAAAAAGAGCTTGTGCTCCCATATCTGCAATAAATTTATTTGGATCAGAATCATCTAAATATTGATTTTCTTTTGGTAATGTCTCTAATATATCAAGATATTCTTCTTCAGTTAAGAAATCTAAATATTTAACATCATCTTCGGCTTTAATACCCGGATTTATAACTACATATCTTTCGTAGTAAATAATTGTATCAAGCTTTTTAGTTGGCAGGCCTATAAGATAACCTATTTTATTTGGTAATGATTTAAAATACCAAATATGAGCTACCGGAACAACTAATGAAATATGTCCCATTCTTTCGCGACGTACCTTCTTCTCTGTTACTTCAACTCCACAACGGTCGCAAACGATACCTTTATATCTGATTCGTTTGTATTTACCGCAATGACATTCATAATCTTTAACAGGACCAAATATTCTTTCACAGAATAAACCATCGCGTTCAGGTTTATAAGTTCTGTAATTAATTGTCTCAGGCTTTAAAACTTCACCACTTGAACGCTCAAGTATTTCTTCCGGAGAAGCTAAACCTATAGAGATTTTTGTAAAATTACTCTTTACCTTATTATCTCTTCTGAATGACATATTGATGTATATTAAATATGTAAGTAAATATTAAAATCGTAAAGGATGTCGGGAATTTCCCAACACCCTATTTATATTAGTTAGTCGAGAGTCATACTTAATCCTAAACCTCTTAACTCATGTAACAACACATTAAGTGATTCAGGTATGCCAGGTACTGGCATTGGTTCTCCTTTAACTATAGCTTCGTAAGCTCTGGCTCTACCATTAACATCATCAGATTTAACAGTAAGAATTTCCTGAAGAATATTTGACGCACCAAATGCTTCAAGAGCCCAAACCTCCATTTCACCAAAACGTTGACCACCAAACTGAGCTTTACCTCCAAGTGGTTGCTGAGTGATTAATGAATAAGGGCCAATTGAACGTGCATGCATCTTATCTTCAACCATGTGTCCTAATTTAAGCATGTAGATAATACCAACGGTTGCCGGCTGGTGGAATTTCTCTCCGGTTCCTCCATCATACAAATATGTTTTACCATATGCTGGTAATCCTGCTTTATTTGTATATTCTGTAATTTGTTCCAATGTTGCACCGTCAAAAATCGGAGTAGCAAATTTAATTCCTAATTTTTTACCTGCCCAACCAAGAACAGATTCATAAATCTGACCAAGGTTCATTCTTGAGGGTACACCTAATGGATTAAGAACAATATCAACAGGAGTTCCGTCTTCTAAAAATGGCATATCTTCAACACGGACAATTCTAGCAACAATACCTTTATTACCATGTCGACCCGCCATTTTATCACCAACGGTAATCTTACGTTTTTTGGCAACATATACTTTTGCCATTTGAATAATTCCTGTTGGAAGTTCATCACCGATAGTTACGTTATACTTCTTTCGTTTCACATGAGAATCAAGTTCTTTGCGCTTGATTATATAATTATGTGACAACTTCTTGATGATTTCATTCTTAGCTTTATCTGTAGTCCACTTATTAGAATTTACGTTCATATAATCTATATCCTGTAACATCTTAATAGTAAACTTGGTTCCTTTAGGAATAATATCAACGTTATAGTAATCTTTTACACCTTGAGAAGTTTTTCCATTAACAAGAATAAACAGTTTATCAATTAATTTTTGAGTTAATTGATCTACTTTTAAATCAAATTCTTTATCAATAGCTTCAATCTCAACCTTATCGGTATTTTTAGATTTTTTATCTTTAATTGCTCTAGAGAACAATTTTTTATTGATAACTATACCTTTTAAAGAAGGTGATGCTTTTAATGAAGCATCTTTAACATCTCCTGCTTTATCGCCAAAAATTGCGCGTAAAAGTTTTTCTTCCGGTGAGGGATCTGATTCTCCTTTAGGAGTAATTTTACCGATTAAAATATCACCCGGTTTAACATGAGCACCAATTCTGATTAATCCATTTTCGTCAAGATCTTTTGTTGCTTCTTCGCTCACATTTGGAATATCAGCAGTTAACTCTTCTAAACCTCGCTTTGTATCTCTAACTTCCAGAGTATATTCATCAATATGAATTGATGTAAATACATCCTCTTTAACAACATTTTCAGAAATTACAATTGCATCCTCAAAGTTGTAACCTTTCCAAGGCATAAAAGCAACTTTTAGGTTACGGCCTAAGGCTAATTCACCTTTTTCAGTTCCATAACCTTCAGTTAATATTTGTCCTTTAACAACTTCCTGCCCTTTTCTTACAACCGGTTTTAGATTAATACAGGTATTCTGATTTGTTTTAGCAAATTTGGGAAGTTTGTATCGTTTGATATCATCATCAAAACTAATAAATTTTTCCTCCTCACTTCTATCGTATCTAATTACAATCTCTTTGGCATCAACATATTCAACCACACCTATACCTTCAGCAACAATTTGGATTCTTGAATCGCTAATAACGTGTTCTTCTAAACCTGTTCCTACAATTGGAGCTTGAGGTTGTAATAAAGGAACTGCCTGACGCATCATATTTGATCCCATTAATGCACGGTTTGCATCATCGTGCTCTAAAAAAGGAATTAATGAAGCTGCTATTGATGCAATTTGATTAGGTGCCACATCCATTAACACAATCTCTTCAGGAGTAGCAAGTGGATAATCTGCATCTAATCTTGTTTTTACTTTAGGATTAATGAATTTACCATCCTCATCAATTGGAGCATTTGCCTGTGCAATTATGATTCCTTCTTCCTCTTCAGCACTTAAATAAGTTACAGCCTCATCAGTCAAACCGACTTTTCCATCATCAACTTTTCGGTAAGGAGTTTCAATAAACCCAAGTTTATTTATTTTAGCAAACACACATAATGATGAAATAAGACCAATATTAGGACCTTCAGGTGTTTCAATTGGACATAATCTACCATAATGTGTAAAGTGAACGTCACGAACTTCGAAACCAGCTCTTTCTCTGGACAAACCTCCAGGCCCCAGTGCCGACATGCGACGCTTGTGGGTCATCTCTCCAAGAGGATTGGTTTGATCCATGAACTGTGATAACTGATTAGTACCAAAGAATGAATTAATTACTGACGATAATGTTTTTGAATTAATCAAATCTATCGGAGTAAACACTTCATTATCACGAACATTCATTCTTTCACGAATAGTTCTTGCCATACGTGCTAAACCAACACCAAATTGATTTGATAATTGCTCTCCTACAGTACGTACCCTACGATTACTTAAGTGATCAATATCATCAACATCAGTTTTTGAATTAATTAACTCAATCAGATATTTAATGATCTGAATAATATCATCCTTAGTAAGAACCTTAGTATCGACTGGAGTTTCAAGCTTAAGTTTTTTATTTAACCTGAATCGTCCAACATCACCAAGATCATATCTTTTATCTGAGAAGAATAATTTATCGATAACATCACGTGCCGTAGCTTCGTCTGGTGGCTCTGAATTACGCAATTGTCTATAAATATGCAACACAGCTTCTTTTTCTGAGTTACAAGGATCTTTTTGTAAAGTATTATAGATTATTGCAAAATCAGTTAAGTTCTGATCTTCTTTATGAAGCAGAATGGTTTTGGCACCAGAATCTACAATTTGATCAACATGATCAGTTTCAATAACTGTTTCACGATCAATTATAACTTCGTTTCTTTCAATAGAAACTACTTCTCCTGTATCTTCGTCAACGAAATCCTCAACCCATGATTTAAGAACACGTGCTGCAAGTTTTCGTCCAACGTATTTTTTCAATCCTGACTTAGAAACTTTTATTTCATCAGCTAAATTGAAAATTTCAAGAATATCTTTATCACTTTCGTAGCCTATAGCCCTTAAAAGTGTGGTTACCGGTAATTTCTTTTTACGATCAATATATGCATACATAACACTGTTAATGTCAGTTGCAAATTCGATCCATGAACCACGAAAAGGAATTATTCTTGCTGAATATAATTTCGTTCCATTTGCATGCAAACTCTGACCAAAGAATACTCCCGGAGAACGATGTAATTGAGATACAATAACACGTTCGGCACCGTTGATAACAAAAGTTCCTCGTTCAGTCATGTATGGAATTGTTCCAAGATATACATCCTGGATCACTGTATCGAAATCCTCATGTTCGGGATCCGTACAATACAGTTTAAGCTTCGCTTTTAAAGGTACACTAAATGTTAATCCCCTTTCAATACATTCTTCAATTGAATATCTGGCCGGATCGATATAATAATCAATAAACTCTAAAACAAAGTTGTTACGAGTATCTGTAATAGGGAAATTATCACTAAATACCTGATATAAACCTTCTTTTTTTCGTTCATCAGCCGTGGAACTCTGTTGAAAAAAATCTTGATAAGACTTTAACTGTACTTCAAGAAAATCAGGATAATCTAACTGATTTTTTGCTGAAGCGAAACTAATTCTTTTATTTAATATATTTGAAGCCATTGACTTTTTAATTAATTGAACTCAAACACTTATGATAATAAAAAGGCCTAGAATCTCATTCACGAGACTCTAAACCCAGTAAGTTAGTATGTTAGATCAATCCTATTTAAGTTCAACTTCTGCTCCTGCCTCTTCTAATTGTTGTTTAAGTGAATCTGCTTCTTCTTTTGACACACCTTCTTTAATAGCTTTAGGTGCAGCGTCAACTACTTCTTTAGCTTCTTTAAGACCTAAACCTGTTAATTCCTTAACTAATTTCACGATCTGTAATTTTGCTCCACCTGGATGTTTTAATACAACATCAAATTCAGTTTTTTCAGCTTCTCCAGCTTCTCCACCAGCAGCAGGGTCAGCTACTGCAACAGCTGCAGCTGCAGGTTCAATACCATATTCATCTTTTAATATGCCTGCTAATTCATTAACCTCTTTTACAGTTAAATTAACCAACTGTTCTGCAAACGCTTTTAAATCTGCCATTTTTTTTTATTTTTAAAAATTAATTTAAATTATTTTTCTTATTTATTCTTTTTTATCTGCTAGTGTTTCTAAAACACCTGCCAGGATATTATTTCCTGATTTCAATTGTGATATAACTTTCTTAATTGGCGATTGTAATAATCCAATAATATCGCCAAGTAATTCTTCTTTAGACTTAATATTTACTAAACCTTCTAATTGATCGTCGCCTATATAAACAGACTCTTCAACATAAGCACCT
>JAUWQL010000186.1 GCA_030611105.1 Bacteroidales bacterium | reverse complement strand
TGGATTTATCGGACAAAATGTATACTTGTATTGTGCTTCAGAAGGTTTAATATCTGTATTTAGAGCATGGTTTAATAAAAAGGAAATAACTAAAGCATTACAATTAAGTGAAAATCAACATGTAGTTTATTGTCAGTCTGTAGGATATTCGAAATAAACACAAAACTTTGAACCTGTCTGTTGACCAATGTCAGTAAGTTAAGGCTGAAAGCCTTTAATGTATAAGCACAGGGCAATGCCCTGTGTGGTTATAAATGTTATGGTTTAGTCCTGAAAGGACGAAAGGATATACATTACGTCCTTTCAGGACTTTCCCCCTTTTATCATTAACCGTAGGGCGTTGCCCTACGCTAGTACACATAGCCCTTTCAGGGCTGCTATTCTTAACTTACTGACATTGGACTGACGATAGTCAGTAGTACGGAATGACATTAAACCCTAAATGGATATCTGTTAACACCTATTTATTAATTCAACACTGATCTTAAATAGAATTATCAATAATCATAAGCAATCAGTTAAAATAATTGTATTAAACTTGAGTTTTTATTAAAATATTTGGTTGTAGTTTAATTTAACTTTATGAATTTCGGTATTTTTGGACTAAAGTCCCTAAATATAGTGTACTAACTAACCCCAGCTTTAAAGCTGGGGTTATGGATGTCTTATTAATAATGGGCTTTAGCCCGATATCTTTTAACTCGTCATTTTAAATTACATTCAATTATTATCATTCGACATAAGCTTATATATTTATATCTTCAAATTAATAATAATGAATCAAATAATAAAACTCATCTTGAAGATACTTCTGAACAGAAATTTTATTCTTGTTTTTGCAGTAATCATGGGATTATCTTTTGGTGATTTTGCGACTTATATAAAAGGATATACCATATATGTTTTAGCAATTACCATGGTTTTTGCTACAACAGGAATTGATTCAAAAGCATTGTTGCCAATAAAAAAATTGTTTAAACCTATGATTATTGGAACGGTACTTAATTATTTTATATTCGGAACAGTTGTTTTGGTGCTGGCTTGGTTTTTAATGCCCACAAAAGGATTATTCATGGGATTTGTTGTTATTGTTGCTGCACCACCGGGAGTTGCCGTAATACCGTTTTCAGGTATCTTGAAGGGAGATATTGAGTATTCTATTTTAGGAGTATTTGGAGCTTTTCTTGCATCAATTGTAATTGCCCCCGTACTGATACAAGTTTTCTCTGATGGTGCAAGTGTTAGTGCCTGGTCACTGTTTGTTTTGATGATTAAATTAGTGCTTGTTCCTCTTATTGTATCTCGTTTTTTATTATACAAACCAGTTTTTAAATATGTAGCCAAAATTCGTGGTAAAGCTGTTGACTGGGGATTTGCGATTATCATTTTTACAGCAGTTGGAATGAATCGCGATGTTTTCTTTTCTGATCCAACTATTTTAATGTTATCTTCTATTGTGCTTTTATCAGCGACTTTTGGTATTGGCTCATTATTTGAATTTTTCTCTAAAAAAGCTGGAATAAAATACGAACGTAACATAACACAAGTATTATTATTGACTATCAAAAGCTCTGGGTTTTCGGTTGTTACAGCACTGACATTATTTGGGAAAGAAGCGGCTATCCCTTCAGCAATATTAGCCGTAATAGTTTTGTTATATTTGTTGTATCTTTCTATTCGGTTAGAATTTAAAAAGAAATAAAGCATTGAAAGTGAAAATTCTCGGTACTGGAACATCTCAGGGAGTTCCGGTTATAGCTTGTAATTGTATGGTTTGTCAATCGACAGATCCAAATGATAAACGTTTACGTACAGCTGCATTAATTGAGGTAAATGGTGTAAATATTGTTATTGATGCAGGTCCTGATTTCAGACAACAAATGCTACGTGAAAAAGTAAACGACATTGATGCAATCCTTATTACACATGAACATCGCGATCATATTGCAGGACTGGATGATGTTCGTGCATTTAACTTTATGAATCAGAAACCTGTAGATATATATGCAGAAAAAAGAGTTCAGAAAGTTATAAAAGAGGAATTCTTTTATTCCTTCGAAGAAAATAAATATCCGGGTGTTCCTCAAATTAATTTGCATGAATTGGCAAATGAGCCATTCGAAATAAAAGGAGTAAAGCTTATTCCTATTCAGGTTTTTCATTATAAACTTCCTGTTTTTGGTTTTAGAATTGGAGATTTCGCATATATAACAGATGCTAATTACATTAGCGAAGAAGAAAAAAAGAAACTACACGGCATAAAATACCTGGTGATAAATGCTCTGCGTAAAAGGAAACATGTCTCACATTATTCACTATCAGAAGCTTTGGAGCTAATTAATGAACTAAGCCCCAAACGTGCGTATATTACACATATAAGTCATCAAATGGGATTACATCATGATGTTAACGAAGAATTGCCTCGGGGAATATCACTTGCCTACGATGGCTTAAGGCTTGAAATATAGAATATATTTTTATTTGCTATTCACCTTTAAATAAAAATTATTTAATTTAGTACATATAAAGTTTAAATTTAAAAATTAATAATATGGAATCAAATAGAAACATTGGAAGAGGAATTATAGGAATTGTCCTCATATTAATTGGTGTAGCATTTATTGGAAGAACTTTAGATTTTTTTCCTCGACAAATAATGCATTACGTTTTTTCATGGGAAATGATTTTAATTGTACTGGGTGTTATATTTATTTCTACTCGCGAGAATAAAACTACAGGGTGGATATTATTAATAATCGGACTTATGTTCTTAATACCCGATGTTATTCATGTCCCTTATTCGATAAGAAGATTATTCTGGCCTTCTGTTTTAATTATTATTGGTTTGCTTATTATTTTAAGATCAACTAATGTAAGAAGAAGCTCAGAACAATCCGGTAGTTCTGATTATATTGATGATATTGCCATTTTAGGTGGTGGTGATCGAGTTGTTACATCGGAAAACTTCAAAGGAGGAAAAATAACTGCATTATTTGGTGGATCAAAAATTGATTTAACAAAAGCTACTTTAGCACCGGGACAAAATGTAATTGATGTGTTTTGCATGTTTGGAGGATCTACATTAATTGTGCCTGAAAACTGGAATGTTAAAGTTGATGTTGTTGCAATATTAGGTGGTTTTTCAGACAAAAGACATATAAGGTCAGGTACTACAATGGATGTTGGCAAAGAAATTGTAATTAAAGGTTTTGTAATGTTTGGAGGTGGCGAGATAAAAAATTGACCTGAAAGAAAAATCCTAAAATAAATTATCTTAGGATTATGTATCAAATATTTTTTTCGAACAAAATCAAGGCAAACCAGTTATTTGGATTGGTATAGTTTTTTTAAATTTTTAATCCTGATATTTTCTCAAATTCGTTAATTCTTTCAATTGAGTATTTACGTGAGTTTTCTGTATAAATATTTTTTATCAATGAAAAGTAAAAACTTCTTCTATTGTACTCTCAAAAACTTTCGAAATATCATGTGCAAGTTTAAGAGATGGATTATACTTTCCCTTTTCAAGGAAAACAATGGTTTCGCGCCTTACTCCAACCTTTTGAGCTAAGTCAAGCTGAGTTAAGTTAAACCGTGCTCGTAATTCTTTAATCCTGTTATTCATCGATATTTCCTTTAAAATAATAGTAGAAATAAAAACCCGCAAACAGTAAAGCCATACCTAGTGTTTGCAAGAAAACTCAGTCTCTGATAATAAAACGTCAAGAATGAGGCTTTTGCAGTTTTGAAAATCAGGAGTTTACTGTTGTAAATAACTGTTTTCAAAACAAGAGTAACGAAATTATTGGCGTTTTCTTGCAGAGACTACCTATAATTCCATAACCAAAAAATGATTCTGCTTCACGTCCGCTTTCATTTTGGATATATGATATAATAAGCCATAAAAATAATGGTACAAAGAATGATTTTGAAGCTGCTTTTTGTTCTATTTTTTTAGAAAGTTCATCTTCAGCAGGAAGACCCTGTTTGGTGCTGCGAAATCTTCTAATTGCAAAAAAAAAATACCAAAAGCAAATAAGATAATTATGACACTAATATGAATATACTCAGAGATTAAAGCCGTATCACTTTTTGTGGCTTCTGTTTGATAGATCCAAAATTACAATCATTGTAATAATGAATAATGGTAAATAAATTTTTTCATAATAAAGAGTTTTAGTTAATATTATCTAACAAAATGATAGAATAATATAACATACGTGTCAAGTCTTTTTGTGATTTTTTTTGAATTTTATAGAAGAGCTTTTAAAGTATTGATTTTATTGGTTCTTTCGAATGAGAAAGTTTTACTTTTTTCGTTTATGTATTTATACAATTCTAAAGCTTTTCTTATGTAGTCAATATTGATGGAAGCTTGATCATTTCCTATTGTATAAAGCAAATCTGCCAATAATTTTATGTTTTCAAAACTATAACCTTTGCTTTGAGTGAAAACTTCATCAAATTCTTTTTTTGAAAGATTTAAGATATTATCAATGTTAAGTCCTGAGTTCTCAACAAGCTCACGATTTATTAATTCAATAGTTTCTTCAGAATTTCCAACTGAACTTGATGGAATCAGCTTGCCTATCAGATATCTTAACAGAGTGCTGATTTTTTCAATTTCCCGTAGTATAAAATCTTTTTGTTGCATAGCTTATATAGGGTAAAATGATTTTAATTTATCTTTAGTTAAATATTTGAACTATAAATTTATACAATTATGTTTAGACATTTGCTATTAATTCTGGCAATTAGCTTATTATTTGAAATTAGGTAACTAATCAGTGTACTGTAAATTTGCAATAATTTTGAGAGAATTCAATATATTTTGATTGTTTTTAAGAACAGTATCTGTAACTGAACGCAGAACAGCAAAGTTGTATCCTCCTGTTGGCGATTTAAACTGCCCTGATATTTTTTGCTTTACTTTTATATTTCTTATTGCTCTTTCAGAAGCATTATTATCCGGTGGCACCTTTGGATAATAAAGAAAAGTGAAAATATAATCTTCGTATTTTTTCATTCTTTTTTGAAAAGTAAAAAGCTCTTTGTGTTTGTCATTTATTGGGTAATCAAGTAATTTTCTCAATCTATTTTGTATGACTTCCCTTTGTGGGATTGGATAATAGTAATCAACCTCATTTAATTTATTTTTCAGTTTTAAGCCTGATAAAAGCAGAAGCTTAAAAACACTGCTCCATTTGTGCTTGTACCTTTCTGAAAAATAATTCAATTCTCTTAGTAAATGTGCGATACATATTTGATGCGACAAAGCAGGCGTGTTAAAATGACTTTTCCAACAATCGTGAACCAAAACAGAATTTGAAAATCCATCTTTAAAAGTATCATCTATGGTTTTACCACCCCTGTTGTCTGATATTGTAATAAAAGTAGCTTCATCGTTTTGCCAAGTCCATGCCCAATTTTTATCTCCATTTATTTTCATGCCTGTTTCATCTGCTCCAATTGCATAAGTCTTATTGTTTTGCAATTTTTCTTTTATCATTTCATATGCAGGCTGAGATTTTTTTACAAGTTTGTTTAAAAGATAATGAATCCCTCCTTCGCTTATTGGCACTCGAAAAACATCATGAAAAATCTCCTGCATACGTTTAAACGGAACATATTGTCTTGTATGAAAATATCCGATTAAACTCTCAATATTATTACCATAACTTACAGGCGCATTGGCTTGAGTGGGATAACTGCTTTTTGTTGTATGTCCGCAACTACAAAGCCGTTTGTATATTTGATGTTCTGTTGTTTCAAATTTTATTTCAGGAATATCTATAACTTGACGTTTGCCTACAAATTCATACCGAGTATTTCGAATGTCTTTCCCGCAACAACTACAATATTCAGGTATATATTTTTCTATGAAATCAGGTTCTTTAACCATTTTTAGCGTATTACCTTTTCTTCCTTTTTGTCCCCCCGGGTTTCTTCCTGTCTTTTTTCGTAAACTTTGATTTCGTTTTGGACGATTCTCATCTTTTGATGGTGGTATTGAACTATTGTTGCTGTTCTTTGGCGTTTCATATTTTGATAAGCGCCTTCGTAGCTCTTTATTCTCCTTTTCAAGTACCTCTAATTGTGCAACTCTTTTTGAGAGAAATTCTACTTTCTGTATTAATTCAAATATGATCTTATCTTTATCCAACCTCTATGATTTTTTACAAAGAAATTGGTAACGATTGTTTAAATCAAATATTTATAGCATTATTTATCAAGAATAACATAAGTTTTTTGTTGATAATGGTTGCTTTTTTTGATTCTAAATATTTAAGCCACAAGATACTGTTCGAAACTTGTTAATGACAGAATATATTTTTGTATTTTTAGCACTGATCCGTTAC
>JAUWQL010000180.1 GCA_030611105.1 Bacteroidales bacterium | reverse complement strand
TATTTAATTCAGATTCAACATTAATTTCGCCACCCAGTAATTCAACTAAATTTTTTGTTATGGTTAATCCCAGGCCTGCTCCTCGATATATTTTCTTTTTATTATCTTTAATTTTAGTAAATATCGAAAATATTTGTTTTTGTTGCTCAACAGACATACCTATTCCAGTATCTTTAACAAAAAACAGAATCTGATTTTCAGAATTTATTTTATCTAGTTTATATCCAAACTCAATAATTCCTTTTTCAGTAAATTTTATGGCATTACTTATAAGATTTTTAAGTATTTGTGGAAGCCTGTATGGGTCTGATATTATTTCAAGAGGATTATTTAATTGTTCTTTGCTAACTTTAATTGATACTTGATCGTTAGATTGAATAACATCTGTGAAGTCTATCAGTATGTCATTAAAAATCTGGTTAACCGAACAGTTTTTTTCTTTTATTTCAAGTTGTTCAGATTCTATTTTGGAAATATCAATGATGTTATCAATAAGATCAAGGAGGGTATTACTGCTTTTCGTAATTAATTTAGTTAGTTCTTGTTTGTGATCCTTTGCTATTTCCTCATCATTTATAAGACTTGAAAATCCTATGATCGCATTCATAGGTGTACGAATCTCATGTGACATATTAGCTAAAAATGCCGACTTTAATCTATCTGACTCTTCTGCTTTATTCTTGGCAATTTCTAAGTCAGCGGTACGCTCCTGAACTAATTCTCCAAGTTTATTATGCTGATTTTCAAGTTCTTTATTTGTTTTTTCAAGGTTTTCAGCTTGAGATTTTAATTCTTCTTTCTGAAGATTAATTTCAGTAGTTCTTTCCTGAATTTTTCTTTCAAGAATTTCCTTTTCTTTTATAAGGTTCTTTTCACGAATCTTAACGTATAAAATAATGATAATAATACCAATTGCAATAATGAAAAATATAAATCCCCAGGTTTTATAAAAAGGAGGGATTACTTTTATTTTCAGCTCGGTAGGATTTTCGTTCCATATTTTATCGTTATTACTTCCTTTTACTTTAAATGTATATATTCCGGGATCAAGATTAGTATATGTAGCAGTTCTATTTGTTGAAGCATCTATCCAGTCTTCATCTAAACCTTCAAGCATGTATTTATATTGATTTTGTTGGGGAATAGTATAATCTAAAGCAGCAAATTCAATAGTAAAAAAGTAGTCTTCTTTTGTGAGTTCAATACATTGATTTTCATAACGTATCTTTTCATAAATTAAAAGATTGTTCTTCCAATTCGATTCGTTTAAAATTTTCAAATCGGTAATAACAACTTTTGGTAAATAAGGATTACTGCTTACCTCAAGTGGATAAAAATAAGTTAAGGCTGAATTGCTGCCAAAATACATTTTACCATCTTCACATTTCAAAACAGCATCTCTGTTGAAACCACTACTTTCAAGACCATCAATATAGGTGTAATTAATTAATTTATTATTCCATGGTATATATTTTGATAAGCTTCTGGTTGTACTTATCCACATATTTCCCATATCGTCTTCTAGCATTCCAATAATCATATTACTTAAAAGTTCGTTATTTTTCGGATGTGCAGAAAAACTTTCCTTTTCCAAATCAAATTTTATAATACCATTCGATTCAGTACCAAGCCAAAGATTTTTATTATGATCTTCAAAAACCACTAATACATGAATTTCTTGTTTAAATTCTGAGTTTTCAAAATTTAATGGAGAGTAATTAATAAATTTTTCCTCATCTGGCAAAAACTGAAATAAACCTCCTGCATACGATCCGATCCAAAGTCTGTCTTTACTGTCCAGATATAAATTACTTACGTAGTTGTCAACGAAAATCAGGGTGTCGGCTGGGTTTTGTAAATAGTGCTCAAAAGTATAATTCTCAGGATTACCCGATTTAATTAATTTATTTAATCCATTAGCAGTGGCTATCCAAATTGTTCCATCCTGATCTTCAACAATAGTATTAATTTGATTATTACTAATACTCGAATTAACTTCTTGTTTGTTGAGATACCTGGTAAAGTTATATTCTCCGTTTTTATATTCGATCCTGTTTAATCCACCTCTGTATGTTCCTGCCCAAATAATACCTTCCCTATCAACTAAAACAGACCATACACGGTCAATACTTAACGAGTTTGTTTTTGATGGATTATTTTGAAAATGAGTAAAAGTATTTGTAACCGGATTATATTTAGAGATTCCACCACCATCTGTACCAATCCATAAATTCCCGTTTTTATCTTTGTCAACAGCCGTTACGCTTGGATGAGGAAGTGAATTAATATCTTCAGGGTTATGAATGATATTTTTAAACTTTCCAGGTTTTAAATCCAGTTTATTTATCCCGCCACCACGTGTAGCAATCCATAAATTTCGCGAGGCATCTTCAAAAATATATTCAATTCTGTTATTACTAATACTTGTCATATCCTTAGGATCGTGTGTGAAATGAATAAACTTTTCGGTTTTTGGGTCAAATTTATTTACTCCACTCAGGTATGTTCCAATCCAGAAGTATCCGTATGAATCTTTAAGAATAAATTCGGTATTATTATCACTAATACTCGATGGATCATCAGGATTATGCATGTAATGCTTAAATGTTTCGGTTTTAGGATCGAATTTGCTAATTCCGGTTTTTTTGTATGCAATCCATATTAACCCATCTTCATCAGCATATAAATGTTGTATGTCATTTGAACTTAAGCTATTTTCATTATCTGGGTCATGAGTATATATGGTAAAGTTGTTGTTATTTTTATTATACTTATTTAGGCCATTTCCGGAGCCAACCCATAATGTTCCATCGCGTGTTTCGCACATGCATTTAGCTCGTATGCTACTAAAACTGAACGGATCATTAGGCTTAGGTTGAAATCGTGTGAAATTCTGTTCTTTTTTATTAAATTTATTTAATCCTCCATTTGGAGTCCCTATCCATATTCCACTATGACTATCTTCAAATATAAATAGTGTCAGGTTATTGCTAAGACTATTTGGATCGCCGGGTTTATTTGAAAAGTTAGTAAATGTGTTTGTTTTAGGATCAAATCGATCCAGTCCACCCGCATAAGTTCCAAACCAGAATATTCCGGAAGTATCCTGGAGTATTTTTCCGAAATTACCTGACGAAAGCGAGTTTGGATTAGACGCTTCATGCCTGTATACAGTAAATTCATATCCATCATATTTGTTGAGGCCATCTTGTGTTCCAAACCACATATATCCTGAACGATCCTGAATTATAGTATAAACATTACTATGCGAAAGCCCATCTTTTACAGATATTTTTTCAAATTTATAATCATTATTTTGAGCATGAGTAAAGCCGGTAATTATAAAAAAGATAAAAATACATAATGTATGTTTTAATTGTTTCTTATATAAAGTTATATGAGACATGATTAATAAGTTTATATGCACAGTAAATATCTTGTCTTTAATCTCTCATTAAAAATGTTGATAATGTTTCTATTAATTTAGTTGCTCTAATGGGCTTCGATAAATATGCATTACATCCTGCTTCGAGGCTCATGCGTTCATCATTTTCCATAGCATAAGCCGTTTGTGCAACAATAGGTATCTCGGGATGAGTCTTTTTAATCTCACGAGTTGCTTCCAGCCCATCCATATTCGGCATTTTAATATCCATTAATATTAAATCGGGCTCATGTTCTTTACATAAGTTAATTGCCTCGATACCATCTTTGGCCCACACAATATTTGCTTTTGTTTTGTTAATAACCATTTCCAGATAACGATAATTGCTTTCTTCATCTTCAGCAATTAGTATGGTTTTGTTACTCCAGTTAAATGTGTTTGAGATCATGAACGTTTGTATATTTTATGATATTATTTCATTTTTAGCTAATTTAGTAAATGGTAAGGTAAAATAAAATATTGAGCCCTTATCTTTTTCAGATTCAACCCATAATTTTCCACCAAGTAGTTCAACTAAATTTTTGCTGATACTTAAACCAAGGCCTGCACCACGATAAAGTTTTCTTTTATCTACTTCTATTTTATTGAATCGATTAAAGATTTGATTTTGTTGATCAGGAGATAGACCTATACCGGTATCTTTAACATAGAAAGTTAATTCCCTGTTATTTTCATCACTAAAAAAGCAACCATATTCTACGAATCCTTTTTCAGTAAATTTCAGAGCATTGTCAATTAAGTTAGATAATATTTGTTGTAAGCGGGTAGGATCTGTATATATTATGAAATTCTTTTTTTCGAGTTTATTATTTATTTTAATCTCAATTTTATTTTTCGATAAGTTCTCTCTTTTCTCATTAAATGTTTCAAACAGCAGATTAAATATTTTATCTATTTTACATTCTTTTTTATCAATTTTAAGTTGCCCCGATTCAATTTTTGAAAGATCTATTATATCATCAATTAATCGAAGCAAGGTATCGCTATTGTGATTAATAAGTCCTGTTAATTCTACTTTTGTTTCATTGGTTAACTCGGAGTCATTTAACAAATCGGTAAAACCAATAATTGCATTCATAGGAGTTCTTATTTCATGCGACATGTTTGCTAAAAATGCTGTTTTTAATCTGTCTGATTCTTCTGCTTTTTCTTTAGCTATTTCTAAATCGGCAGTTCGTTTTTGTACAAGTATTTCTAAATGATTTTGATGCTTTTCCAGTTCTTCTTTTTGTGTAAGAATTTCTTCATTCTGTGAAAGAATTTCCTGATATTGAATAGTGATGGTTTCGTTTTGTTCAAAAATAGTAGAGTTTTTCTTTCTTAACTTATTTCTGATAATAATTAATGAAATAATTATAAAAACAGCTACAAAGATAATTACATAGGATAGAATTTGCCTGATCTGCATTTTGTCAAGCTTAACAGTTTTAAGCAGGTTTTCTTTTTCAAGGTTTTCTATTTCAAATTGTTTTTTTTCAGTCTGGTATTTAGCTTCCATTTCTTCAATCTGTTCATTTCTTTCTTTGTTGAACAAACTATCTTTTAACTCGATATGTAATTTATAATAATCAAGCGACTCTTCAAATTTTCTTAATCCTGCCAATGATTCTGATATGAGATTATATGCTTCCATTTCCGTAAATAAAGCTCCAATTTCTTTGGTTATCTCAATATCTTCTGTGGCATAATTAAAGGCATTAACGTATTTTTCATGTTTTTCTTCATAATTATTTGAAAGTTCTGCAAGTGTTATATTTAAACCGGCAAGGCTACCCAGTGTTGATGCTATGCCATTTTTATCACCAATCTGTCTTCTTAAATTCAAAGCTTCTTGATAATAATTTAAAGCTGATGAATACTTTTTTTGTTCTTCATACAGTTTCCCAATATTGTTAAAGCATACGGCTATTCCTTTCTGATGATCAAGTTCTTCACAAATAGCGAGTGATTTTTGATAATGATTAATGGCTAATTCATATTTCTCTAATTCTTTATAGATTATTGCAATATTGTTATAACAGGCAGCCATGCCTATTTTACGATCATTTTTTTTGTTAATTACCAGTGCTTTTTTATAATATTCGATTGCTCTGTCATAATTATCTTGTTTCCAGTGAACCATCCCAATATTGTTATAACAACTTGCCATACCGTTTGTATTATCAAGTTCTTCAAATATTCTGATTGCTTTTTGATAATAATTAATTGCAGAATTATAATTACCTTGCATATAAGCAACAGTTCCCAAGCCTTTATAGCCGTTTGCAATTCCTTTTTTTCCGAATGAATTTAAATAAATATCGGATGATTTTGTAAATTCGGTAAAAATTTCAACAGCATTTTGATATGAACTTATAGCCTGGTCGTATTGTCCTAGATTCCTGTTAATATTACCCAGATTGTTAAATAAATCAGCTTCTCCTTTTTTGTAATTTAGTTTTTTTGCAAGGCTTAATCCTTTTTCAGCATAACTTATAGATGAATCTGGATAAGAATGTAGTAACTTCAAAGAAAGATTTATTAAAATATTTACCTTATTTGTGTCTTCTTTTGCTTTTTGTAGTTCAATGGAAAGGCTGTCAGTTGTAGATTTTTGGGAAAAAATATTACCGCATATAAAATATGAAAGAATTAATATTAGCCATATGCGTATAATATTTTTTCTCATCGAAGTAAAAATTACGAATTTTTAAAAAACAATGATAAATTATTGAAAAAAAAGAACTTTTGCAAATAAGCAAATGTATTTTTGATGTATTGTTATAATTAAGTGATGAAATGCTAAATAACCGTTCAGTAAATTTTAGAGCATTATCGATTAAGTTAGAAAGTATTTGTTGTAAACGGGATGCAGTTAAGATTAATAAAGATTATTTTTTTCAGGCATCACAATCCATAAAATAATATATACAATTATTCCCGGGAACGCTGCACTAAAAATACTTATAACCAAATACAGTATTCTAACTAAAGCTATATCCCAACCCAAATATTCGGCTATCCCGGCGCAAACACCTGCAATAACCTGATCCTGTGATCTTGTAAGTTTTCTTCCGTGCATTTTTCTTATAATTTATTTATACAATGTGAACGATTTTATACAAATTCTGTTAAAGAGTAATATTTTATTGAAAAACAATAAACAAAAAATGTATTTTTACAAATCAAATTTAAAAAATGAATTCAATATGAGAAAAATTATTTCAATTAAAAAAACTGCATTAATCATTTTTGAGTTTTATAATTATGTCATCA
>JAUWQL010000129.1 GCA_030611105.1 Bacteroidales bacterium | reverse complement strand
CAGCCTTATCCCGATGGTTATCGGGAGGGTTAGTTAACTGGCTAACAAAAAGGGCTTTAGCCCAAAACATTAATAATTCAGGTTAGAAAAAGAGAAGTTAAAAAATAATATGAATGTTTGCATATTTACCTAAATATAAATGTTATTTACTGAAAATCAATTTGTTTACCCCAAATCCGCCAAACGGCGGAAGCAAATTGATTTTCTTCACTCCCTTTAGGGATGGGGCAAATGAAGAAAATCAATCTCACAATTTTAGGTATGTACACGGATAATCATTAAAAAATAATTTACCATTGATTAAAACGACAAACCAAGAAGTATATGAAAACTATCAGCAACATCGCCATAGGCTTTCATGGTTACGCCTCCTAAAATATGCCTGGTAAATTTGTAGCTTAATGAATATCGCTGGTAAAAATTATGAGGTTTGTATGGTGCATAAATGTATGTTCCCCAATATTGTGATAAATCGAATTTGCCAAATAGTAAATGATGTCCGATTAATCCGGATATTTTTCGATGATCGTCAGATAATCCTTTTCTTGAAATTTCTTCTTTTGCTCCACCGTCATTTATATATTCAAATCCAACACTAAACCCGTTTACTTTGCTTATGGTTCTTCCTGCCAAGCCATATAAACCAAAAACATATGTTGTTTCTTCGGGAAAATATTCATTTTCCTTAATCTTTTTAACCATTCCAAAAGCATATATATTGTAAAAATACTCCAGGACAAATTCCTTTTTTACACGATCGGGAAATATGATTTTCCCTGATGGATAATAATTTAATCCAAATCCAAACATCGGGAAATTCATTCCATAATTGGGTTGTTTTACCGCTCCGTTCGAAATATGATTATATTTAGCATAAGCCATTAAACTGTATTGATCGTTTAACTTAAAATATGCGTTAACATCAATATGAGTAATGAAGTTTAGATGAGTAGAAAAAAAAGTGTTGTCAGGATTATCTTCTGTATCATAAATTTTATCCAGGTAACTTGCTCCAAATCCCATTCTGGCAGAAAATAAAAAACGATTAGATCGGATAAAAAAAGGTTCGGCAAAACCAATCAAATTGTACGAACTTCCAACAATTTCCGGGTTATCGTAGTTTATGTATAAAAAAGATATTCCTGCTTTCGAATAACAATTGCATTGTTGCCAGTTTTTGTCTTTAAGCATCAACCACGAATACTCTAATTCCAATCCAAAAGGATTTGTATGAGTTAAATGTTCAACCTTACTTGAATGCGCAAGAATAATACCATATTGTGGTTTAATGGCAAGACTGGTAGGGTTTTTCAGTTCGTCTTGTCCACTTAAATTAAAATGGTTAATTGTTATAAAAAATAAAATCAGAAATTTATTCCTGATCATTTATATCAATTTTAAAAATTATTTAAAATTCGCTCAGGTACCGCATCTTTATGAACTAATATTGTCATTGTTTTTAATCGAACATAAGCTTCAGATGCGTAAAAATATCCGCCTAAATCATTGCCATCCTTTCCCCAGGAGTTTTTTACTTTATAGTATTTCGTGCCATTTTTATCTTTGACCATACCTACAATGTGCATTAAGTGATCATCGGTAGTCGCATAATTATCAAAACCTAATTGATGCATTTCAGGAGTAATAACTCTTTGCTTATCCGGATTAATAAAAGCTTCAGCAAATTCATCTTCAGTCATATCATCCCATTCTTTTTCAGGAACTATTGCCAGGCCTTTCTTATGTTCAAATCCATAATCACTAACATCACTTGCCCAGGCTATCGAATAACCATTTAATAATGCATTATCCAAAATTTCAATTAAATCATCAAGTTTAACATTTTTAACTAATCCATTCGACCAGTTATCGGGCGATTCAAAAATATATTCCGTATAGTACGGATGATGCATATACGAAGTAAAGTTCAGGTAATCTGACGTGTTAATACCCAGAAAAAATTTGAAACTTTCGGGAGTATATTTCTTACCCTTATATTCAAAATCTGCAGGAAACTTTCCTAAATAAGCATCCAAAACACCCGAAATTGCGTCTTCCCAAACAGTCGATAATTTATTCCCCTGAACCAAAGCATCTACCATAGCTTTTAGCACTTTATCCATTTCTCCGTGATCATGTTTTTCGGGATTTACCTTTAAACCGGGATAAACATCTTGTGGTACAATACCATATTTGTCAATTATATTAATCATATCCCATCCTTCGGCGCCCCCACTGAAATTGAGATTTCCGTGATATCGAATATATAATTTTGCATGATCCTGATACGTACAACGAACAATAAACATTTCCGAAAGATCAAATTCTCCTTTCCCCATACGTATTAATTCTGTTTCAATAAACGAGGTTGTTCCAAAGCTCCAGCAAGTTCCGGTACGAGCCTGATTTTTAACAGATGTTGTTGGGATTTCCTTTATTATTTCAAATTCCTGGAATACCGACTGTGCACAAATATCTAACGAAAACAGAACAAACAATACTATAAATAAATTCTTGATAAACCGGATTTTAAATTTCATTTTTGATGGATTTTAAAATTCATTCTGCAAATTAGTTATAATATCATCAAAATAAAAAACTCAGCAATCAATTCATACATTTCTGTTGTTTATACAATCATTACAAAAATTTACTTCTTCGCATTGCCATAACTTACAATGCTTATTTTCAAGCTATTAACAACCACGATATGTTTTTTTGATTAAATTCTTAAAAATTGTTTACAAACCTGCCAACCGTAATTTTTTTATTCAATATTTTTTACTTTATTTACACCTTTTATTTTTATTGACTAGAGGAGGATGGAAATTAATGGAATTCGAAAGAAGGTTAAAAATTAAAACAATATTTACAGTAATGATTGTGCTGTTTGTATTGTGCGCTATATATTTTACACTTGGCATTAAAAACCAAAAACAATATATCGACTGGCAAATTCAGAAGGAAAACGAAATTGTAAATATTGAAATTAAAAATCTTCTTCAAACTACAAACCAGTTATATCGCGATAAGATTCAATATTTTGTTAATAATCCTGAAATAAAAAAAGAATTCCAATCAAACAATATTGATAAATTATATCGAAAAATCTTCCCATTTTATACTATCTTAAAATCTGAAGATCCGTACCATTTTGTTGTTAGCTTTTATACAAAGGATAACCGTTTAGCATTAAACATGGAAACAGGATCGGGCAATATTCACAAATCGGCCGCTCAAAGTTCAATTGTTTTTACAGCGAATAAAGAAAAAAGAAAAAAGACCGGATTCGAATTTGTTAATTCTCTTTTATATTATAAAATAGCGGAACCTGTTATAAATAATGGAGAATATATTGGTTGTATAGAATTTGCTATTCGGGAAAATGAAATTATTGATCACATAACAAAAGAATTTGATGTTGCCGTTGCCAGCTTATTTAATACTGAAAATTTAAACCAGGATATTCTCAGCGAATTTAAATCGTCTGTTGTGGATGACAAATACCTGATTCATTCCTTATTTGACAAAGATATCTTTGCTGAAGTTGTAAAAAATGACAAGTCTCTTACCCCCGGTAAATTTAAATTTAACGAAAAATATTATTACCTGGATGTTATAAATATTGAAAACAGTTTCCATAATGAAGGTTTTGAAGGAGTTGTATATGCGCGTGATATTTCAGTTCTTCAAAATCAATTTCAGGCTGTTTTATACAGATCGCTTCTCATCATATTTTTAATTCTTATATCTACATATATTATTCTGCACTTTTCGTTTAACACTTTAATTCATAAAATTTTTAATTTGCAAGATTCCCTGGATAAAAGACTGGCACAAAAAACAAAGGAAATTATTAATACGAATGCCGAATTAAACCAGATTTTTAATACTACCGGCAATAGTATGCGATTAATCGATTCAGATTTTAACATTCTTCGTGTTAACCGAACGTTTACCATGATGTCAGGTATAAGTAAAGAAGATGCTGAAGGCAAAAAATGTTTTAATATTTTCCCGGGTCCATATTGTCATACTGCCGAATGCCCTTTGAACCAAATTAAGAATGGAGAAGACAGAATTGAACAGGATATTAAGAAAAAGAACAAACAAGGTAAAGTTATTCCCGGAATTTTAAATTCTGTTGCATTTAAAGGTCAAAATGGAGAAATCCTTGGAATAATTGAAGATTTCAAAGACATTACTCAAAGAGTTGAGGCAGAAGAAGCCCTGCAAAGAACAGAACAACAGTTCTCTATATTCATGGATAATCTTCCATTGGGTGTGTTTATTAAAGATGAAAACTTCAAGTCTGTATATTTGAATAAGTATATGGATTACATATTTTCAAACAAAAATTGTCAAAATAAAACACCAGAAGAAATATTCCCACAAGAATATGCACAACGTGTTATTGAAGAAGACAAACGTGTTTTAAATGGCGAAGTATTAGTTGTTGAAGATCAGCTCCCTAATAATCTTGGCGAATTAAAAACATACCAAACTCACAAGTTCCGTTTTAGAGGAATAGATAAGTCATGGCAAATCGGCGGGATATCATTAGATATTACTCAAAAGAAAAAAACAGAATGCGAGTTAATTAATGCTAAAGAAAAAGCTGAAGAATCAAATCGCCTAAAAACAGCATTCCTGGCTAATTTATCGCATGAGATTCGAACCCCTTTGAATGCAATTATTGGGTTTTCTAATCTACTTATTGATGAAGAAATACCACGTGAAGAAAAAGTAAAATTAAACAACCTGATTAACGATAACAGTCAAAATCTGCTTAAACTTATCGATGATGTAATTGATATTTCAAAAATTCAGTCGGGTGATATACAGTTTAATAATACCGAATGCTATTTAAATAAACTGCTTTTAGATCTTTATGTTTCGTTTAGCATTCAAATTAAAAATGATACTAAAAAAGACATTCACCTTTCAATGCATAAAGGATCAAGAAATAAAGATTTCTCTATTATTACCGATCCAATAAGATTGAAACAAATCCTGTATAATTTAATTGAAAATGCCATTAAATTTACCATTAAAGGATTTGTTGAGTTTGGCTATACTATTATCGAAAAAGAAAATCAAATTCAATTCTATGTTATTGATTCCGGAATAGGGATATCAAATGAAAAATTTGATATGATTTATGATCTGTTCCGGCAAGCAGATGAATCTTTCACACGTGAATATGGTGGTACCGGAATAGGTTTAACTATAGCCAGAAAAATTGTAGATCATTTAGGCGGTGATATTTGGGTTCAGTCAACTCCTGAGCAAGGTACAAATATTTATTTTACATTACCTTATGAGCTTAGTGAATCGAAATTTGTAAAAGCTGAAGAAAGTATTGAGAATACTTTTGACTGGCAAAATAAGGTCGTTCTTGTTGCTGATGATATTGATATTAACTATAAATTAATTGAAGAAATTCTCATCCCTACAAAAGCAAAAGTCCTTTGGGCAAAAGACGGGAAAGAAGCTGTTGAGTTATGCCTGAACAACGACAATATCGATCTCGTACTGATGGATATAAGGATGCCGGTTATGAATGGTTTCGAAGCAACCAAAAAGATAAAAGAACATAAAAGCGAGTTAACGATTATTGGACAAACCGCTTTTGCTCATGATAACGATCGCGAAAAATGTTTGAATGCAGGTTTTGATAATTATATCTCGAAACCAATTAAAATTGAAACTTTACTTTCTACAATAAATAAAGTCTTTTCTAAAAATTAATCCTTTCGTTATTTAATCAAAATCACTATTAAGAGTTTGTTAAAAGGCAAAATAACTTCGCTTATTTCGCAACAAATTCATGCTGGAACATAATATCTTAATTTTTATTACATTTGTTCTGATATATTTACACTTAACAAAATCAACATTGTAAATTTTAATCTAAAATTATTACATTTATACAATCAAAAGTTAACAATAAAAAACAACCGTCATGATCGCAACCTACATTCAGGATTTACTTGCCACAAACAATAGAGTAATTATTCCAAACTACGGGGCATTTTTGGTAAGAGCTACTTCAAAAAGCAAGGACGCGAATACTTTAGAAGAAAAGCTAAAAGATATTTATTTTAGTCCATTTCTTAAGTTTAATGATGAGCTTCTTGAAAAATATATCATTAAAAAGGAGAATATTACTAAGGAGCAGGCAGCCCAAAAAATTACACAATTCATTGAGGATATTAAAAAAGAACTCGATCAGGAAAAACCATATATAATTGAAGGATTTGGTCAGTTTGAAGCTGATAAACAGGGGAAAGTTCAGTTTTTAATAGCTACAAAAGAACCTGCCCGCTTGTCTGCCGAACAGGCAGGTCCGGCAGGCGGGAAAGCTGAAAAACCTAAAGAGGAAAAGAAACCAGAAACAACAACTAAAAAATCAGAACCAAAGGCTGAGATAAAACCAAAAGCTCAGGAAACTAAAAAGGAAAAAATTAAAGAAAAACCAAAGGCTGCTGAAGCTAAACCTGCCCGTCCGGCAGGCGGGAAGGAAGAAATAAAGCAAGAAGCTAAACCTGCCCGTTCTGCAGGCGGGAAAGAATCCAAATTAGAAGAATTTAAACCTGAGAAAAAAGAAGAATCTAAAGCAACACCTGCAGCTGCACAAACTAAATCAATTTACAGCTATAAAAAAGAAAAGAAACCTATCAACAAAGGCCTTGTATGGTCAATTGCCATAGGAGTGCCTATTGCTGCAATTTTTATTTGGGCTCTTTTAAACTTCGAAACGGTTAAAAAAGTTTTGAATAAGGAAAAAGTAAAAACTGAAAAAGTAGTTCAGAAAAAGAAAGCTACTACTACCAAAAAAACAGCTGTTAAACCAAAATCGGAACAAACAAAAACTGCTCGTCCGGCAGACGAGAAAGAAACAACTGCTAAAGCTGAAACTAAAAAGCCTGCAACACCACAAAAGAAATATTATATTATTGCCGGTAGTTTCAAGAATGAAAAATATGCAATATCATATTTAAACAAACTCAATGCTGAAGGTTATAATGCAGAAAAATTAGCCGAACGAAATGGAATGCATGCAGTTAGCTTTAACTCTTTTGCAGATAAACGAAAAGCTATTGCCGAATATAAATTTCTTGCACAGGAAAAGGGATTACAAGCCTGGATTTTATATTATTAAAAATAATATATTTAAATTTATAGAAAGCCACATTTGATGTGGCTTTTTTGCTGCTATTTTAAAAAAATTATATCTTTATATAAATGAAAATTAAATACCTGGATTTAATTGACCAAACTTTTGGTTTTCCACAACCGGAGTTTGATTTAGATGGTGAAAACCTTCTTTTTCACAATATCCCACTAATGGATATCGTTGAAGAATATGGAACTCCGTTAAAATTTACTTACCTCCCCCAAATTTCAAATCAAATTCAACGAGCTAAAACATGGTTTAAAAATGCCATGAAAAAAGTAAATTACAGGAGTAAATACCATTATTGCTATTGTACAAAAAGCTCACACTTTAAGCATGTTCTGCACGAAGCCCTTAAAAATGATATTCATATCGAGACATCATCGGCATACGATATAAACATTGTTGAATCACTATACAAGGATAAGAAGATAACAAAATCAACATATATAATTTGTAATGGTTTTAAACGCGATGCTTATATTGAAAATATTGCCCGCTTAATTAATAATGGTTTTAAAAATACAATTACAATAATCGACAATTACAAGGAGCTGGACAGGCTTGAGAAATTAATTGAAGTTCCTTTTGAAGTAGGAATCAGAATTGCTTCGGAAGAAGAACCTAAATTCGAATTTTATACTTCCCGTTTAGGTATTGGATACAAAAACATTGTGAACTTTTATCTAAAACAGGTAAAAGAAAATCCAAATGTTAAATTAAAAATGCTGCATTTCTTTATAAATACAGGAATAAAAGACAATGCATATTATTGGAGTGAATTAGCAAAATGCTTAACCGTTTACGGCGAACTTAAAAAAGTGTGCCCTGAGCTGGATTCTTTAAATATTGGAGGTGGATTTCCTATTAAGAATACTCTTTCCTTTGATTACGATTATGAATATATTACCGATGAAATCATATCTCAGGTTAAACTGTTTTGTGATACCAATAATTTAATGGAACCAAATATTTTTACCGAATTCGGATCGTTTACTGTTGGTGAAAGTGGTGGAATAATTTATTCCGTTTTAGGACAAAAAAAGCAGAATGATCGTGAAGCATGGAATATGATCGATAGCTCTTTTATGACTACCTTGCCCGATAGCTGGGCTGTAAACAAACGCTTTATAATGCTCCCGATAAATAAATGGTACAGTAGCTACGAACGGGTTTTTTTAGGTGGATTAACTTGCGATAGCGATGATTATTATAACTCTGAACAGCATAGTAATGCAATTTATTTACCTACATACAATCCAAACGACACACTTTACATTGGCTTTTTTAATACCGGTGCTTACCAGGATACATTAGGGGGTTTTGGCGGTTTACAGCATTGCCTTATTCCCTGTCCTAAACATATTATTATTGATAAGGATAAAGACGGTAATTTCACAACAGAACTATTTTCCAAAGAACAAGAACCTCAGGATATATTAAGAATTCTTGGATATAAATAATGTTAAATTTTTCAGTTGTCAATTTTAAACTCAGAGCTAAAAGTTCAGGGTTTGGCGTGCATAATTCATAATTTTTTACTATCTTCAATTAAAATATCAGTAAAACTTTTTTCATGAGTATAATAACATTAAAACAATCAAAACATAAAGATAAATCAGTTATTAAGCTTGTTTTTGATTATGATCGTGATTTGATTAATGCAGTAGAGAAAATACCTGGTTGCATGTGGAGCCGTACCATGGAGTGTTGGTACTTCCCCTACAGAACGGACTATAGACATTTTCTGCTAAGATTTATAGACGAAAAATATTTCAAGAAATCGGGAAGAGAAGTTAAAAAACCGGTTATTGAAGTTCCGAAGAACGAAAAGCTTGTTGTAAAAAACAATAAATCGGAAATATGGTTAAATCAGTTCAGGCAATATCTGGAAAATAAACGTTACAGTAAAAACACTGTTGAAAATTATACATTACATGTTAATCATTTGTTAAATTATTTTAGAGGAGAAAATCCTGAAGATTTAACTAATGAAGATATCAATAAATATGTTCATGAGTATATTATACGTGGGCAAAGATCCGCATCATTTCAAAGTGTAGCTATTAGTGCATTAAAAAAGTTTTTTAACATTGTTCAAAATGTATATATCGATATTGATGAATTTGAAAGGCCCAAAAAAGGAAGACATTTACCACAGGTTTTTAATCAGAAAGAAATAAAAAGACTGTTAAACTCAGTTAGCAATGTAAAACATAAGCTGATTTTATCGATAATATATTCATCGGGATTACGATTAGGTGAATCTGTAAATTTGAAATTAAGTGATATTGATACTCGCAGAAAGTTAATTTGGATTCGTCAGGCAAAAGGGAAAAAGGACAGATATTCGTTACTATCGGAAAGTATTATTCCCCTGTTAAAGATTTATTATAACACATATAAACCTCAAATATGGTTATTTGAAAATCAGGAAGGTGGTCAATACAGCAAGTCAAGTGTCCAGAAAATATTTCGAAAAGCTAAAGAAAAGGCAAAAATAAAACGATTTGGAGGTGTTCATACTCTGCGCCACAGTTTTGCAACTCATTTATTGGATAAAGGGACTGATTTGAGATATATCCAGGAATTATTAGGACACCGAAGTTCAAAAACAACCGAAATATATACACATGTAACCAAAAGAGATATTGGAAAAATAATTAGTCCGCTTGATCAATTGGATTTTGACATAGATTAGTTATTTTTAAGTAAAATTTAAAAAACAAATGTGTGATGTTTAATATTTTATTCAATATGCTTTACGAGTTGGGGTTTTATAGGGGATTCGTGCAGTTCCACCATATCCGCACATATACATTTAGATGGAACATTATACCACATAAGAACTAGTTAGTGGCAATAGCTCGTAAAATTTATTTGCCTTCGCTACTAATTTCTTAAAAAAGCTTTTTTCTTAACGGTTAGACAATCTGTACCGGTTTGATATTTTTTTCAACGGCGGATAAAATTGCAAGGCGAAATTTCTTCCAAAAAGCGAGTCTCTGATAATTCAAATCTTAATAATTTAAAAAGTGCAAGTAAGTCCGTAATTTTTTACAAATTAGTTTGCCAACCCAAAATGGTTTTTCATTGACAAGTAAATCTTTAAATCCTTATTTCACGTGGTTGCTTTGAATCTTATCTGCATCCGGTAAGTTTTTCAACGGCGGATAAAGTTCCGCGGCGCTGATAAGTGAAATGGGTCGAGTAGGTAAAGGGGAGTCTCACCCCTAAACCTCTCTCAGAACCGTACGTGAACCTCTCGATTCATACGGCTCT
>JAUWQL010000049.1 GCA_030611105.1 Bacteroidales bacterium | reverse complement strand
ATAACCTTTAATTTACTGTAAAGCTAATGAATATAAGCCTTTTGAAAGGTTTCAGCCTCCTTTTTGTCTATTAAGCCTTTATTAACCATTTAATTTAAAAATAAACCCGAGTGGTTATATGTATTAACAGCCACAATAATTTTCATACAAGTAGAATAAATTATACGTTTTTACCATTCACAAGGTGAATAGGTAGAAAGGGAGTTATTTCACATTTTATCATCTCTCAAAACCGAAAATGATAAAAAAACCTCACCCTGCAATCTGACAACTAAATCAACTTTGGGATGAGGCAGTTCAATAAATTAGTTATTAAACAGTAAAATTATTTTTCAATGAAAAAAGTTATTTATTTATTTCTCTTCTTAATTATTGCAGTAAGTTGCAGTAATATTGAAGAAACAGAATTGCTAAAAAGCAATGAATTAGTAATTGATCCAACTATTGAAGTGGTAGATGGACATATTAAATTTCAAACTACAGAATCCTTTAGGGATTTAATGAGCCAAATGCAGGCTAATGAAAAACCTGAATTGGGACAGAACTTCTACGCAAAACTAGAAGAACAGGGCTTCTGTGGATTAAATAAGGTATCTTCATCTTCCGGTTTGAAGTCAGGTGAACTTGAAACGGTAGAAGATACATTAATTCCTGATCCATATTTTTCGTCACTTTTAAATGAAAACAGAGAAATTGAAGTTAATGGAGTAGTGTATAAAATACATGAATATGGTACTTTCTTTGGTGCAGCTGACAGACTAGATGAGATTAATGAAATTATTGAAAATTATGAATCTAAAACAAAGAGTACAAAGAATGCAACATTAATTAGTGAAAATCTATATGAAGTTGGTGATGGACTATATATGTTTGATTCTCAAAGAATCATAGAGCCAATAGAGCCGGATGATGGTGGCGGATCAGGTGGCGGATCAGGTGGCGGAGGATCTGGTGGTTCTACAACATCAAATTCCCCATACGATGATATTGAATATCATAGCTTTGATGCTCATACAATAGTAGGAGGTTGGATTCAGGATGTGTTTGGTCGTACAAGAGCTTATAACAGGAATTTTAGTAGTACACGAAGAATCAGGGTGAATTTTTATTCTGTAAATTATGTTGTATATTCTGGCGTGGGTTTAAATGTTAAATATCAAAAGAAAAACTGGATTGGTTGGTCTAAAACGGAATGTCAAGAATTAAGATGGGGTTGGGATGGTATTGTTTATAGCTATAAATTACCTTATAGCATGCCTACAACAGGACCTGCACCAGTTAGAAAAGAATATACATATGTACCTGGGGTTAAAAGTAAAAAAGCTTTTACAATAAATATTATGGATCATGAGATAAACATTGATTATTCCAAGGCTTTGAAAGTAATTAAAAATTATACTTGGAATTGGTTGCAAAATAATTTAGCTCCTGAAGCTGTAGAGATGAGGAAGCAAGAACTAAGCCAGTTCAGAGAAATATTCCCCGATAAAGTTAAAGTTGTTGTTAATCAATATGAAGAAGTAAAAAAGAATTGTACATCATTTTCAAAAGTTTTTGATTGGGGTACATGCGAGGTGAGTTTAACATTTCTAAATGGAAACTCCATTTTAGATATTGTAGGATTGGAGAATCAAGCAATGGATTTTGATATTGAAAAAATTTCAATTTATGGAATTGCAAAAAATGGCACTCGGTATAAAGGCATAGGAATTATAAAAGATTAAAAATGAAAAAGATAATATTTTTAATTTGTAGTGTAACTATATTCTCATTACAAGGTTTGTCACAGGAAACTGTAGAAAATACCAGCACAGTATTAAGAATTAATTTTTTAAACCCCGGAATAGAATATGAAATGCCCGTATTAAATAAATCAACAATTTCGATGAACTTAGGTGTTGGTTATGGAGGTTCATATCCTAATCTGACATCAGGTGCTTCAGGTTGGTTATATTTAATTTCGCCATTTTTGGATATACATTATAGGAATTATTATAATTTGGATAAGAGAATATCTAAACAGAAAAATACTAACTATAATTCAGGTAATTTTTGGGGAGTAAGAATGCTGACCAGGGGCGAGTCTTTAAGTTCTAATTTTACCCGGACAAGCGATTATGATTTTGCATTTGGGCCAACCTGGGGTTTGCAAAGAGCGTTCGGCAAAATTAATTTGCTTTTTGATTTAGGTGCAGTTTATTACTTCGATACAAAGGGGAATAGTGGAATAACTCCAATGTTGGAACTCAATCTTGGATACAATTTTGACCTTAAAAAGAAAAATTAAATTTATTTTTAATTGTCGGGTTTAACAGGTTTTATACTATAATTAAAGAGGCTGTCTAAAAAAAGCTTTTTAGACAGCCTCTTTATATAAATAAGGAAAGTATGAGAAAATTCTTTATTGTATGTTTATTTGCAGGCTTTTTTTACATAAATTCTACTAAAGCCCAAAGTCTTATTGTATCGGCTAAAATAGGATTTGTATATGCGTCAGGCTCGTTAGATTCGGAAATTGGTGTTATGGGTACTGTTTCAGTTGAAAATAGATTTAATAAGTATTTATCGCTGGGAATAAATGGGAAATTTGGAGGTGTAGAATACATAAATGACGAAACTTTTTGGGAGAATAATATAATAGTTGAAGAACGAGAGCTTAATATTTATAATACTATATATGCAGTAAATATTTACCTAAAAGTTTCATTTATAAACACTGATGAACTGATTATTTCATTAGTTCCTGAAATTGGATTTTATTGGGCTGAATCTCGTCCTGTAATTTATTTTACTGATAAAACAATTGCCGAAGTAACACATAAAAGCTATGACACAAAATCAGCTAAAGATATGAGTTTTGGTTTGCATCTCGAAGGTCAGTATTATTTAACAGATAGAATGAATATATTGGCAAGTATTGGTTGGAATAATTACGATATAGGAATGTCGTTAAATAATATAGATTTAGAAGGTGACTGGAACTATAAACTAGATGAAAAATCATTTTTTCTTTATTTTGAAGTTGGAATTGCCTATTCGTTATTTGGTAAGGATATATGGGAATAAGAAAAATGCTCCTAAATTTTCAGGAGCATTTTTTCGTGTTATTTTTTATCATGCTGGTATATTTCAGCTATAATATGTTTGTATTTTTCATAAACAAAATTTCTTTTTAGCTTTTGGGTAGGCGATAATTCTCCGGATTCCGGGCTCCATTCTTCACAAACAAGTCTGAATCGTTTAATCTTTTCATGTTCGCCAAGTGATGCATTATATTTATTTACTTCTTTCTGATATCGTGCTATAACTTCAGGCGTAGTAACTAAATGTTTATTATCACGATATTGAACTTTATGAATAGAGCACCAGTCATGTAAAAATTTAAAATTTGGCGATAATAAAGCACTTGCAAACTTTTCATTTTCTCCTATAACCATTAACTGCTCAATAAAAAATGATTCTTTAAATTTGTTTTCGATAACCTGGGGAGCTATATATTTACCACTTGAAGATTTAAACATTTCTTTTTTGCGATCAGTGATTTTTAAAAATCCATCTTTATCCAGATGCCCAATATCTCCGGTATGAAACCAGCCGTTCTCATCAATAGATTCTTTGGTAAGTTCCGGAGCTTTATAATAACCCAACATCAAATTCGGGCCTTTGGATAATATTTCGCCGTCATTTGCAATTTTAACCTCAATATTTTCAAGTATTGGTCCAACCGTTCCAAATTTGCAAGCAGCCGGTGTTTGAGTATTTACTGCAATTACAGGAGAAGTCTCTGTTAGACCATAACCTTCTAATACTGTAAATCCTACAGCCCAGAATATTTTTGCTAATCGCACCTGTAAAGCAGCACCACCGCAAACAATTAAAAGATCTTCACCGCCCAAAGCTTCTTTCCATTTACTAAAAATCAGTTTGCGCGCTATTTTAAGTTTGAAATTATAAAAATATCGATGCCGATTGTTTATACGATATCTTAATCCAAGGTTTACTGCCCAGAAAAAAATCTGTTTTTTAATGTAAGGAAGGTTACGACCTTTTCCGATGATTCCATCATATACTCTCTCTAAAAAACGCGGAACTGTACCAAACATATGTGGTTTTACATATTTAATGTCAGTTGTAATTGTTCCAAGGCTTTCAGCATAGTATATACTCATTCCTTTGTATTGCATATGATAATTCAGCATCCGTTCTAAGACATGGCATAAGGGTAAAAAACTTAATGCTCTATGTCCAACACCTAAACCATGTGCTTTTGTTGTGCTAACAACATTTGAAACCAGATTATTATGAGAAAGCATAACACCTTTTGGATTTCCTGTTGTTCCCGAAGTATAAATTAAAGTAACCATTTCATCTTTTTCAATGACGGCTTTAATTTTTAATACTTCGTCTTGATATTTTTTTTCGTTCTTTTTCCCTTCTTCAATAATGGTATTCCAAGATTTTAATCCTTCAATATCGTCAAATGAATAAACTGATTTTATTGAATCAACATTTTTCACAACCGAATTTATCTTATTCCAAAGCATTTTGCTTGATACAATTACTGCTTTTGCTTCAGAGTGTTTAAATATATACTCATATTCTTTTTCACTAATGGTTGGATATATTGGTACATGAATTACACCAATCTGTGCAAATCCCAGATCAACAAAATTCCATTCAGGACGGTTATTAGAAATTGTGGCAATTTTATCTCCTTTTTTAAACCCCAAAGCTAAAAGGCCATAACTAACCCAGTTAGCATAGTTAATATAGTCCTGTGAACTATACTTTACCCATTTGCCATTTTCTTTTCCTGCAAGGGCATCTTCAATTTGATATAATTCCTTATATCTGTCTAGTAAATCAAAAGTTCTTGTTATATTCATGTTCTATTTTTTTTGTTTAGCATCCAAATATAGAATTAATTTACATGTTTTACAACACATCTTGATGGTATATGGATAGTGAGCTTTTAATCAGTGTTGATTATTGGTTAGTTAAAATTGGTGTTGAATAGTAAAGTTGATAAACTAACGGTCGAAAAAATTAATTCTTTTACATAAAGAAGATTCAATCGAAGAAAGACGTATTTTTCTAATTGGTTGGAATTAATTCTAAAAAGCAGAAAAGTAGTTTTGAGTAATTACAAGTAATGAGAAGTAATCTGTTTTTCAGAAAAAAGATTGCTTCGTTTCACTCGCAATGACTAACTAATTAGCTCTTTTACTTTCTCAATTGCAGAATCTAAACCTTTTGGGTTCTTACCGCCGGCAGTTGCATAAAATGCTTGTCCTCCGCCACCACCTTGAATTTCTTTTGAAACTTCGCGAATTATTTGCGAAGCATTCCAACCCTTTTCTTTTACAAGTGATTCAGAGATCATAACAGATAAATTAGCTTTACCATCGATTTCTGTACCAAGTACTAATACAAGTTTATCAATTTCATTTTTCAATTGAAATGAAAGATCTTTAATAGCAGCGGCTGAATTAAGCCCGACTTTATAACCAATAAAATTAATGCCATTAATATCCTGAATACGCTCTTTTAAATGTTTCTTAATTGCTTGAGCTTGCTCGTTGGTTATTTCGTTAATTTGTTTGTTCAGTTTTGAAACCTCTTCGAACAATGATCTTACACTTTCAACAGGGTTTTTGGGGTTCTTAAATAAAGCTTTAATTTCGTTTAGCTCTTGCATCTGACTAAATACATATTCAACCACTTTTTCACCGGTAATAGCTTCTATTCTTCTAATTCCTGCAGCAATTGAACTTTCACTCATGATTTTAAAGAATCCTATTTGTCCGGTATTCGATACATGTGTACCACCACATAATTCAATGGAATCATCGAATTTAATTACACGAACAGTATCTCCATATTTCTCACCAAATAAAGCAATTGCCCCCATATCAGAGGCGACTTTCACAGGAATATTACTATGTTCTTCTAAAGAAATATTTTCCCTGATTTTTTCATTAACTAAAATCTCGATTTTCCTGATTTCTTCTTCGTTTAGTTTCTGAAAATGGCTAAAATCAAAACGTAAATAGTCCGGATGAACCAACGAACCTTTTTGCTCGACATGTTCGCCTAAAACTTTTCTTAAAGCATAGTGCAGTAGGTGAGTAGCGGTGTGGTTGTTTGCAGTTGAAATTCTTTTATTCGAATTAACAACAGCTTTAAAGTTAGCTTTGGGATCAATTGGAAGCTTATCAGTAATATGAATATTTAAATTATTTTCTTTTATAGTATTCAGAATACTAATTTTTTCACCATTAGCTTCAATGTATCCTTTATCGCCAACTTGTCCTCCACTTTCTGCATAAAATGGTGATATATTAAATATCAGTTGATAAAACTCCTTTTTCTTTTGTTTTACTTTTCTATATCGCGTGATTTTTACATCTGTTTCCAGGTAATCATATCCAACAAATTCTTCAACATCATCTTTTAATAACTCAATCCAATCCTCAGTATCAATGCTTGCAGCACTTCTCGATCTGTTTTTTTGATTCTCCATTTCGTCTTCGAACTCTTTTTTATTTACAGCAAGATTGTGTTCTCGTGCAATAAGTTCAGTTAAGTCGAAAGGAAAACCGTAAGTATCGTAAAGTTCAAAAGCAACTTTCCCGGGTATTACATTATATTCCTTATCCTCAGTGTTTTTAATAATTTTATCAAGTAAACGAATTCCTGTGTCAAGCGTTTTTAAGAATGATGTTTCTTCCTCAAAAATTACTTTTTCAATTAGCTCTTTTTGGTTCTTCAACTCAGGATAAGCATCACCCAGAATCGTAATTAATTCAGGTAATAGTTTATATAAAAATGGTTCGTTAAATCCTAAGAATGTATATCCATAACGTACAGCACGACGTAAAATTCTTCGAATTACATATCCTGCTTTAACATTTGAAGGTAACTGTCCGTCAGCGATTGAAAAGCTAATTGCTCTTAAATGATCCGAAATTACTCGCATAGCAATATCTGCCTGCTCATCTTTACCATACTTTTTGTTTGAGATTTTTGCAATTGACTGGATAAGAGGCTGGAAAACATCAGTATCGTAATTTGATTTTTTATCTTGTAAAATCATACATAATCGTTCAAATCCCATACCAGTATCAACGTGTTTATTTGGAAGCAACTCTAATGTACCATCTGATTTTCTATTGTACTGAATAAAAACAAGATTCCAAATTTCAATTACAAGTGGGTGGTCTTTATTAACTAATTTATGTCCCGGAGTTTCTTTCCTTTCTTCATCATTTCTTATGTCTATATGGATTTCAGAACAAGGGCCGCAAGGGCCAGTATCGCCCATTTCCCAGAAGTTATCTTTTTTCGATCCGTTTAATATTCTTTCTTCCGGCAGATAATTTTTCCAATATTCTTTTGTTTCAATATCCAAATCTAGTCTATCTTCTTTGCTTCCTTCAAAAACTGTTACATACAGTCTCTCAGGCTCAATCTTCATTTCTTTAACCAGAAATTCATAAGCCCATTCTACTGCTTCTTTTTTGAAATAATCACCAAAAGACCAATTTCCAAGCATTTCAAACATCGTATGGTGATATGTATCGTGACCTACTTCTTCTAAATCGTTGTGTTTGCCTGAAACTCTTAAACATTTTTGAGAATCGGTAATACGGTTGTTTTTAACTGAATTATTTCCAAGAAAAATATCCTTAAACTGATTCATCCCTGCATTAGTAAACATGAGGGTTGGATCATTTTTTATAACCATTGGAGCAGATGGAACAATAGTGTGATTTTTGCTTTCAAAAAAACTTAAAAATTTACTTCTGATTTCTTTTGAATTCATAAAAACCTATTTTAAAAACAGTTAAAACTCATTAATTAAAATAAAATATAAGATAATTTATATTTTATCGGGGTTGTAAAATTAATTTATTTAAGTTAGATTTGTCGCAAACCTTGTGTTTTTTTATCATTAATGTATTAAGACTGTATTAAAATATGCCTAAGATCAAATATCAATTTGATTCAAAAACTCTTACTTTTCAGAAAGTTAAACTTGTTTGGAAAGAGAAAATCCAAAGGGTGTTAGCTTTTATACTAGTTACAGGTTTCTCAGCTGTATTCGTGAACCTGGGTTATACTTCATTTTATAAAACACCTAAAGTTTTAATGCTTGAAGAGGATAGAGAGATTCTTTTATCAAAATATGACATTCTGAATGATCAATTGGAAGATATCGATTTTATAATTAGCGACATACAGCAACGTGACGATTATTTTTACAGATCAATATTTGAATTAGAACCTATTCCACCATCCGTTAGAGAAGCAGGTTTTGGTGGTGCAAATCGTTATTTAGACCTTGAGGGATATGATAATTCCGATGTGTTAATTGAGACTTTTAAAAAGGTTGATGTTATCACGAAAAAAATATATGTACAGTCAAAATCCTTTGATACTGTAATAGAGTTAGCTAAGAATAAAGAAAAGATGACTGCTTGTATACCGGCCATACAGCCGGTTGCTCTAAAAGATTTTAACCGGATAAGTGATTATTTTGGTTCTCGTAAGGACCCTTTTACCGGAAAACATACAATGCATCATGGTATGGATTTTACAGGCCCTGAAGGTTCTGATATTTTTGCAACTGGCGATGGAGTTATAGTTGAGTCAGGATATTCCTTTTATGGTTATGGTAATCGTGTTGTAATAGACCATGGATATGGCTATAAAACAGTTTACGCACATCTTCAAAAAATATTTGTAGATGATGGACAAGAAGTAAAGCGTGGAGAAGTTATTGGAACTCTGGGGAATACAGGCCGCTCAACAGGTGCTCATTTACATTATGAGGTTAAATTAAATAATAGAACAGTTGATCCTATTAACTATTATTTTAACGATATAAGTGCCGAGGAGTATGACTTAATGGTAGCTGCCTGCTCAAAAAGACGCAATCCGATGGATTAGTTTTAAAATATTTTCTTATATTTGACCCGTAAATAACTGTATTTATGGCGAAAGTAAAATATAAGTTTAATCACAACTCACTTCAGTATGATAAAATTGTCTTCACTTCGAAGCAAAAGTTTTATCGTTTTTTAACTTATTTTACTGCTACATTAGTTATTGCTGTTATCTATAATGTATTCTTCATAGTGTTTTTCGATACTCCTAAGGAGAAAGGCTTAATGAGAGAGAATCAACAGATGGCCACACAATACGAAATTTTAAATAATCGTTTCGATTTAGTTGATAAAACGCTTGAAGATTTGCAAAAACGTGATGATAATATTTATCGTGTAATTTTTGAAGCAGAACCTATCCCGCCCTCAGTTCGTTCCGCAGGCTTTGGTGGAACAAACAGGTATATTGATTTGCAGGGATTTAAAAATTCAGATTTAGTTACTGAAACTGCAAGAAGGCTTGATAAGATAACCAAACAATTATATGTTCAGTCAAAATCTTATGATGAGGTAATTGAAATGGCAGAAAATAAGGAAGAGATGGTTGCCAGTGTTCCTGCTATTATGCCAATTTCAAACAAAGATTTAAGACGTACAGCTTCTGGTTGGGGGTGGCGAATTCACCCAATTTATAAAATACGTAAATTCCATTATGGTATGGATTTTACCGCACCAACAGGAACTGAAATATATGCAACGGGTGATGGAGTTGTTGAAGTTGTTGAGGTTTCACTACGTGGTTATGGGAAAAGAGTAATTATTAATCATGGATTTGGTTATAAAACTTTATATGCTCATTTAAATGGTTTTAATGTTAAAAAAGGCCAGAAAGTGAAACGTGCTGAAGTTATTGGGTTTGTTGGGTCTTCAGGAACATCTACTGCTCCGCATTTGCATTACGAAGTGTTTAAAAATAATAAAAAAGTAAATCCTGTTCATTATTACTTTAATGATTTAACTCCCGCAGAGTTTGATAAAATGATTTTTATTTCTTCGAATAGCGGTCAATCGTTTGATTAAATTTTCTCACATGAAATTTATATATAAAATCATGATTGTTTCCCTGTTGTCGGGGATTTTTTTTTGCTCAGTTGCTCAAACACAGATAGATAGCATTAAAACTTTTCAGGATTCATCATTTGTTGCAGATACCTTAACGTATCCGATAATTCAAACATTTCTCGGAAACTGGCAACGTAACTTCTATGGGGAAAATGCCCCTGATATATTAGATTTGGTTTGGAAACATTACCTCGGGAAAGGTGAAACAGTAATTTCTCGCAAAGTTGGCTCAAAAATTTGGGCTGGTGCTGGTTGGACAGGACAGCCTTTATTGGTAAAAGAAAAGGGCAAACTTTATCTGATTCAGGGTGCTTATGATCATCACTTGAAGAAGATTAATGCTGAAACAGGAGAATTAATCTGGCAATACAAATTCGATGATGTTATTAAAGGTACAGGAACGATTTGGGTAAATAATAATCCGGATAAACCGGAAAACAGTTTAGTTATTTTACAAGGAAGCAGATTGGGTGTTGGAAATTATCTTGATTCAAAACATATTCCGAGTTATCGAGCAATATCTTATTTTACAGGTAAAGAGTTGTGGCGAATGGATCAAAAATGGACACACAGCTATTCTCGTGATGTTGACGGTTCAGCATTGATTTTAAATGATACGGCTTATTTAGGACTGGAAAATTCTTTTTTTACGGTTTTCGATCCTGATCATAGGAATGGAAGAATGCTTAATGGAATGTTTCAACCTAAAATTATTCAGGAACGAAAATTGTATACCATGGACGATGTTTACAATCATCGAAATAATATCGTTACCGAATCATCACCTTCATTATTGGGTAATCATATTTATGTTGCTTCAGGATCGGGACACATTTTCGGATATAATTTAAATTCAAGAGAATTAGACTGGGATTTTTATATTGGATCAGATATAGATGGTTCAGCTATTGTTACTTCTGACAGTTGTATTTTGGTATCTGTGGAGAAACAATATATTAAAGGTAAGGGAGGGGCTTTTAAATTAAACCCTTCGAAAAATCCGGAAGATGCCGTTATCTGGTATTTCCCTGTTGAAGATAAAGATTTTGTAGGTTGGGAAGGTGGTATTATCGGATCAATTGGAGTAAATGATAATTATATAAACAGTAAGCAAACTCATTTGGCGGCTTTTGTTGGAATTGATGAATACCTGTACGTTGTTGATCATAAAAGTATTGATTCGGTCAAAACTGTATTAGGCCCGGATAGCGTAACCGTTTATTATACGCCTAAATTAGTTTTTAAGAAAAAAGTCGGACCTTCAATTTCAACCCCGATTTTTGTTGACAATAAATTGATTGTAGCAGGATATTGGGGAATTTATCTCTTTAAATATGATGATCAGAATCAATTTGAGTTACTTGATAAACGAGAAGGTTCATTTGAATCTACTCCAATTGTTTGGAATAATAAAATATACATCGCATCTCGCGATGGTTATTTATATTGTTTTGGATTAAAGAATTAACTTTGATTGTTCCAATTTATTTTTTACTTTTATTGGTTCAACAGTCCGTAATAAAAATAAGATATGCCTTATAAAGAAAAAAGAGTTGAGAAACTATATTATAGTATAAGTGAAGTTGCCGAGATGTTTAATGTAAATCCTTCATTAATTAGATATTGGGAAAAAGAATTTGATATTATTAAACCAAAAAAAAATAAAAAAGGCAATAGATTTTTTACTATAGAGGATATTGAGCATTTTCATATTATTTATTATTTAGTAAAGGAACTCGGATTAACACTAACAGGAGCTAAAAAGAAACTAAAAGAGAACAAAGACGGAACAATGAATAATTTTGAAGTCATAAAATCCTTAAAAGAAATTAAGTCGCTTTTATTAGAAATACGTGAGGATATTTAATCTCACGTTTTTTATCTAATTAATCATTAAAATCCATAAATTTTATATAGATGAAACCAGGAACTTTCACTCAGATGTATGTTCAATTGGTATTTGCCGTTAAGAATAGAGATGCTGTATTGCATAAAGGTATCCGAAATAGAGTATTCGAATATGTGAGTGGCATTATTTCAGAAATGAAACACAAATCAATCATTGTAAATGGAGTGTCAAATCATGTTCATATTCTTTTGGGGCTAAACCCGTCAAAATCTATATCTGATACAGTACATGATATTAAAAGGAGTACTTCTTTATTCATCAACAATGAAAAATTATGCCCTGGTAAATTTGCCTGGCAAGAAGGATATGGTGGTTTTACATATAGTCGTTCTCAATTGGATAATGTATACAATTATATCCTCAATCAGGAAAAACATCATAATAAGAAAACTTTTAAAGAAGAATATATCCAATTTCTTGAAAATTTTAAGGTAGAATTTGACGAGAAATTCTTGTTTGATTTTTTGGATGATGTATAACTCCTACGGAGTATAGTTTAATTTTTGAACTATTCTGTTACAAAACCACATGCCCTACGGGCAATATATTTTGTAGAAATGTAGTCAGGTTTAATAAAATATTATCATATAGAAAGTTGATTTGATGAAGGCTTGAAATAGATTTGTGATTTAAATTTATCGTTTTTTACCGTGTAGCGGTTAAAGTTTTGTAGAAAGATAGTAGTAAATATTAACAATTCCCCGTAGGGGATAAACATTAAAATATGAACATATGAAACTAAAAGAAATTGTTTCTTTTATAGAATCGGTTGCTCCATTGGCATATCAGGAAGATTATGATAATGCAGGATTAATTGTTGGCAATCCTGATATGGAATTGTCTGGAGTGTTAATTACTGTAGATGTTACCGAGGAAGTTGTAGATGAAGCCGTAAAGAAAAATACTAATTTAATTTTGGCTCATCATCCGATTGTTTTATCAGGACTTAACAAGTTTACAGGTAAAAATTATGTTGAGCGTGTAATAATTAAAGCTATTAAAAACGATATTGCTATTTATGCATCACATACTAATTTAGACAGTATATGGGGTGGAGTAAGCAGTAAAATTGCTGAAAAATTAAAATTGAAAAATCAAAAGATTTTAGCTCCGGTATCAAATCGTCTTATGAAGCTGGTTTATTTTGTTCCCACAGAACAAGCTGATGAAACTCGCAAAGCTGTATTTGAGGCCGGGGCAGGGCATATTGGGGATTACGATATGTGTAGTTATAATACCGAAGGGAAAGGGTCGTTTAGAGCAGGAGAAGAAACCAATCCTTTTGTTGGAAATAAAGGCGAAGTTCATTTTGAACGAGAGATGAGGGTAGAAACAATATTTCCAAAACATCTTAAAAATAAAATTATTAACGCATTAATAAATTCACATCCTTACGAGGAAGTTGCGTATGATTTATATCCATTGGAAAACGATTTTAACAGAGTTGGATTTGGAGTTGTGGGAGAGTTAGATAATGAAGTTAATGAGATTGTGTTTTTAAATCAATTAAAAAAAATATTTTCTGCTAAATGTGTACGACACACCAAGTTGCTGAATAAGCCAATAAAGAAAGTCGCAATTTGTGGAGGGAGTGGCAGCTTTTTATTAAAAAATGCGATTAGAGAAAATGCAGATGTTTTTGTATCCGGAGATTTTAAATATCATCAATTTTTTGATGCCGATGGTCAAATTCTAATTGCTGATATTGGGCATTTTGAAACGGAACAAATTACAAAAGAACTTTTTTATGAATTACTTATGAAAAAATTTCCTAAATTTGCACTTCATTTGACAGAAATAAATTCAAATCCGATAAATTATTTATAAAAAATGGCTAAAGTAAAGGAAAACACAGACTTAACTGTTGAGGAAAAATTAAAAGCTTTATTTGAACTACAAATGATAGATTCAAAAATTGATAATATTAAACGTTTGCGTGGAGAGTTGCCTCTTGAAGTTCAGGATTTGGAAGATGAAATAGAAGGCTTACAAACTCGAGTTCAGAATTTTGAAGATGATGTCGTCAAGCTTGAAGAATATATTACAAATAAAAAGAACGAAATAAAAGAATCTCAAGCTTCAATCAAAAAATATACAGAACAACAAAACAATGTTCGTAATAATCGTGAATTTGATTCTTTGTCTAAAGAAATAGAATTTCAAACTCTTGAGATTGAACTTTACGAAAAGAGGATAAAAGAATACACTGTAAAAATTGAAGAAAAAAAGGTTGTAATTGAAGAATCTAAAGGTGTACTTGAAGATCGTACTGACGATTTGGAAACAAAAAAATCGGAATTAGATTCTATCACATCTGAAACTCAAAAAGAAGAAGAAGGCTTAGAAAAAAAGTCATTAGCAATTCAGAAAGTTATTGAAGATCGTTTACGAAATGCATATAATAAAATCAGGGGGAATGCACGTAATGGATTAGCAGTTGTTCCTGTACATCGTGGTGCTTGCGGTGGCTGTTTTAATAAAATCCCACCACAGCGACAGTTAGATGTTCGTTCACGCAAAAAAATTATTGTTTGCGAATATTGTGGTCGTATATTAGTTGACCCTGATATGAAAGAAGAATTTAAGTAGATCGAAAAATAAAAATAAAAAAGCTGATCCTGATAACTATCGGGATCAGCTTTTTTATTAATACCATTCAAGCTCTATCCATTCATTTTTTTCCGGAACAATATCGGTAATTAGCTCAACTGAATATGCAAGAAAGAATCCAAGGGGGTCATCGTTATCGTTGCCATTGTCATTGACTTCAATAATGTTTCCTTTTGGATTGGCAGGAGGACCACCAAAAGGTCCCGCATTCCATTCTGTTTCGGTCATGATCTGAATAATATAATTATAATATTCTTCAGTAATAGCTTGCATTTCAAGAGTAATAGTGTCTCCAATAGAAACATCTTCGACCAATTGTACCATTACATCATACATATAATTTCCGTTAACAAAAATATCATCAGAGAAATAAACTTCGTGAAGTGTGTCTGATTCCAATACTCCGTTTTTATAAACGTTCCATAAGTAAAAGTCACCGGGTGTTTCTGGTTCCAGTGCATTTAAAAGGATATATAGCATGGTGTCATTCGTTTCATAATATTCGCTCCAATCGTAGTATCCAAAATTTATTGAATCAATAGGGGCGCAATAATTTAAATAGCAACTTGAAGTGTATGTTTCTCCTTCAGAATCTATTGCTAAAGTGTAGGTTTTACCTATTTCACCAGCAAATGTATCTGTCTCATAAATGCCAGGTGAAATTTCTGTGAGATTGAAAATATTTTCACCATCAGAAATTGTTACTGTAGCACCGGTTACTCTGTCGGCAGGTCTGTTGGAGAAATAGTCAGCACTTTTTGTCAGAGATACCTGATGTGTTTTTAATTCGTCACTTATTGACCCTTGAACAACTAATCTTATATAAGAGCTATCTAAATCAACATCAAAACTTTCCGTACACGCAGAAGCTAAAACTATAAATGCGATTGTTATATATATAAGTTTTTTCATATTCATCCTATATTAAAAATAAAAATTCCAGGTTAACGACGGTATTATAGGAAAAACGTAAACCTTTTCAGCTTTTGTTACGGTTGGATCATCTTCGTCCGGTCCAAAATATATCATCCAGGCATTGTGCCTGTTGTAGATATTGTATATTGATACATTTAACTCGCTTCTTAAACGTTTGTTTGGTTTTTCTTTGCTTTTTAATGTGATAGATAAATCCATTCGGTGATAGTCTGGCATTCGGTAACCATTTCTATCAGAATAAATTGGGACTATCATATTACTTTGTTCATATCTTCCTGTAGGGAAAGTAACAGGCGAACCTGTTGCATATACCCATGTTGTAGCAATATTCCAACGTTTTGTCAGATCGTACATTCCGACAATTGCAATGTTATGAGGCCTATCATATGATGATGAATATACTTTCCCGGAGTTTATTTCAGGAATTTTTCTTTCAGCTTTTGATAATGTATAGCTAATCCATCCGGTAAATTGACCTTGTTGCTTACGAATAAAGAACTCTGCTCCATACGACCATGCATCACCTACTCTAAACTCACCTTCCAATTCAGGGTTGAGCATTAAATCAGCATGATCTTTAAAGTCTATCTGGTTATCCATATCTTTATAATACACTTCTACAGATGTTTCATAAGCATCATTAAAGAAATTTCTGAAATATCCAATTGCAGCTTGATTTGCTAATTGAGGATCAATATTGGGACTTGATGGAAGCCATACATCTAATGGCGAGCCTGCTGTACTATTTGAGGCCAAGTGCACGTATTGTTTGGTTCTGGAATAACTTGCTTTGACAGATGATCTTTGGTTTATTGTATAATTTAAACTTAATCGTGGTTCCAATCCATAAAATGTATTAAAAATATCCCAGCTTTTATAAGTTGTGGAATCAATTTTTTGATAAGAATCATCGAAATTGTATACAGTAGCTTCACCCATGTTTTGAAAAATAGATCCTCTTAATCCATAATTTAATGTAAGTTTATTTGTTAGTTTATGCTCGTTACTTAAATAAATAGCATATTCCAGAGCATTAGATTCGGGCATTTCCAAAGAATTATAGATTGCTGTAGAATCTCCGGTTCCTCTTGCAAAACCCGGATAAAAATGATGATGAATTGCTTCCAGACCAAATTTTATAGTGTTATTAGGATTGGGGTAATAATTAAAATCGGCTTTTAGTTTAAAATCTTCGAGATTTGAAGTCCATTTAAATCCAGAGGAACTTGTTCCACTTTCCATTATATAATCATACTTACTATATATAAATGAAAAGTTCGAGAATAGTTTTCCGGTAAATAAATGGTTCCAACGGGTTGTTAATGTGTAGTTACCCCAATCAAAACCAAACATATCTCCAAACTTAAAAACATCACGTCCAAAATAACCTGAAACATAAATTCTGTCCTTATCGCTTATTTTATAGTTTGTTTTAAGGTTTAAGTCATAGAAATATAGTTTGTTAGACTTAACTGCATCATCACTGGATAATAATAGCATTAAGTCCACATAAGTTCTTCTTCCGGCAACCAATGCCGACCATTTGTCTTCAATAATTGGTCCTTCTAAAGTCAGTCTTGATGATATGGTTCCAATTCCTCCTGTAGCCTGAAATTTTTTCTGATTACCTTCTTTCATTCTTATATCGAGAAGCGAAGACAATCGTCCTCCATACTGAGCAGGAATATCTCCTTTATACAACTTAACATCCTTAATGGCATCATTATTAAAAACTGAGAAAAATCCCATTAAATGGGATGCATTATATACTGTAGCTTCGTCAAAAAGAATAAGGTTTTGATCAGGACTACCACCACGCACATTAAATCCGGAAAATCCTTCCCCTGTCGATTGTATCCCGGGTAATAATTGTATCGCTTTTATCACATCAATCTCTCCAAACAGTGCAGGAATTTTTTTAATATCTTTTGCCTGCAATTTCATGGTGCTCATTTCAGTTTTTACTATATTTTCATTCTTGCGTTCCGCTGTTATAACAACTTCATCAATTGTTTTAGATGTTTCGATTAATGTAATGTTAAAGCTGTGATTTTGATTAAGGTTAATTTTTTTTGTTTGGGTTTCACATCCAATATAAGAATAATCGATATTATAATCTCCAGCAATTAAAGTGATGGAATAAAATCCGTAAACATTTGTAACTGTACCGGTTTTTAGGCTTTGAATGTAAATTGTAGCACCGATTAATTCTTCTCCGGCTTCATCTTTTACATAACCACTAATAGTGTATTTTTCTTGAGAAAATGAAAATAGAGTTATAGAAATAAGTGTTAATAGAATGGGTAACCGTTTCATTTGTTGGTAATCGTTTTTTAGGTAAATTTAAAATCGCTATTCTGATTACAAGAATAATGCCACTAACAAAAATTATTAGTTAATCAAATTTAATTAACAACCAGAGAGTTAAGTTAGGCTCAAATTTATTTTTTCTTTTTTAATACTGATTTATTTAAAATATTTTGAACAATGGCATATAAGAAAATAAATATAGCAAGAAAACCGGCTAATCGCCCAATATAATCACCATATTTTACATAAAATGTTAATTCTGTATTAGCTTTAATGGTATCTTTTATTGCATCGCGAACCCACCATTGCGTTCTACTCAAGATTTCTCCTTTTTGGTTTATAAATGCCGAGATACCGGTATTTGCTGACCTTGCAATACTTCTTCGGGTTTCAATTGCTCTAAGTTGTGAGTAATTTAAGTGTTGTTTGTACCCGGCGGTATTACCCCACCATCCATCATTCGTAATAACAAATATGAAGTCAGCTCCATTTTTCACGTAATCAGTTACGTATTCACCATAAACTGATTCGTAACAAATTACTGGAGCTATTCGTGTTTCATCAACCGAATGTTTAAATGTTCCTCTATAGTTTTGTGTACCACGGCTTCCGATTATTCCCCCAAAATCAAGTATTACATCTTCTAATAATTTAAATATTTTAGGAAATGGCATTTTTTCGATACCCGTTACTAGTTTTGATTTGCAGTAAACAGGAATATAAGTAGAAGTATCGATTTGCACGGCAGCATTATGTACGTCATAATAAAATCTCTCTCTTTGATAATATCTAGCAGTTTTAGATTGTTTTTCACCGGGCATAAATCTTTTGTAAGACTCCATTCCAATTACAAAATTTACTCGGGGTTTGTTGCTTACAAAATGCTTAATAACTCGTATCGAATAGTTCTGATCTAATTTATCTTCCCAAAGATAATTATCCAGTGCTGTTTCAGGGCCAATAACATAATCGGTGTTTTCATCAGTAATGCTATCAGCCAGATTCATAATAATATTTAACTGCTGCTTGTGTGATAAGCCTCCATATTTTTCATTGTAAGGATCAATATTGGGTTGTAAAATGGCTATATTATATTCTTTGCCTTTTTCCTGATAATTTTTGAAAATGGTAACAGAAATAATTATTGGTGTTAAAATCAATAATAAATAAAAAGTAAGCTTAGGGATTAATATTTTAAAATCTTTAATATTAATATATGATTTAATGATATTGAAAAGAAATAAGTTTAAAACAATAATCCAAAGTGTTCCTCCTAAAGATCCTGTATATTCATACCATTGTATAAGTTGTATGTCTTTTGCAAATGCATTACCTAAATTTAACCAAGGCCACGATATTTCTGCATTTAAATAAAGATGTTCGAAACCTAACCAATAAATAAGAAATGAGAAATTACCAATTTTAGGTCCTAGTTTTCTTTTTGTAAAATGGAATAACCAGAATACCATTGCCATTAATAAAGTATTAACAATAACAGCTGCAACAATTGCAATAAAAGCTGCATTTTTAACCCAATATGTTGCTAGAATATTCCACATTGCAAAGGCTAATGCAACGTACCCAATAAGTACAATAGGTTTGTTTTGATCTTGTGTATTGTAAATGTAATCTTCAATAAATAAAAGGGGAATAAATGCAACTATAATAATAATACCTGAAAATTGTTGATACCAAGGCAATGCCAGTAGGATACTGCTTAATAGAGCTAGTATAAATAATTTTGATCTTTTCATTTTTGTTTTCGCTTATTAACTAAATACACTCCAATAAAAATCAGGGCAATCCATAAAAATTGCCAAACCGTAATGTTTTCTCCATCAAATAATCCCCACATTATGGCAAAAATTGGAATGATATAAGTTACTGATGCTCCAAAAAGAGCCGAAGTATATTGTATTAAAGTGTTGAAAATTACTAATGCCATAACAGTTCCTACAACTGCAAGGATAGTTATGTATCCAAGGTTTAGCATGTATTCATTTGTCGATAATGCAAATGAAAAATCAGTAAAGAGAAGATAAATCCCTGCAAAAGGGCCAACAAACATAAAGGCTATTGAGGTAAGTTCTAATCCTGTTAATCCTTTAATTTTATATTTTACTTGATTTACATTAATACCGTAACAAATTGTTGCAACTACAATAAATAAACCATAATAGTTAATATTGTAAAGAAGATTCCCTCCATTTGTAGAAAATCCTATGAGTCCCAAAGCACCAACTAAACCTAAAATAATACCAATTACATTGATTAATTTTGCTGTACTTTTATAAAAAAGGAATCCAATAATTAAAGTAAATAAAGGAGTTATTGAGTTTAACATTCCTGCTAACGCACTATCAACCTGTGTTTGTGCCTTTGTAAAAAGGAATGCTGGAATTGCTGAACCAATAAATCCAACAATCAATAAAGAGAATAGATTTTCTTTTGTAACTTTTTTAAGATTTTTTAAACCAAAAGGCAAAAAAGCAATAAATGAAATAAATACCCTTAAAGCTGCTACCTGATCGTGTGAATACGAGCGTAATCCCTTTTTCATAAGTATAAAACTACTACCCCAGATTAATGACAGAAATACAAGTGTTATCCACTGCCAGACCTTATTATTTAAATTTATTTTGGACATATTTTAAAATTAAAGGCATAAAGATAAGATATAAATTAACAAGTTATTTGATGACATGTTTCATCTTTTTGCAAACAGATTGTTGATTTAGATAGTACTTGCAAGAAAACTGTCAAATTTTATGAAATGAATTATTCTGGATGAGCTTTTTACTTTTTGGAAATGATCTGATGCTTTAGTACCAGTGATTTGAGGAAAATGAAAATATCGACAAGAGAAACATTTCTAATTTTGTAGAGTTTTATTGCTGGCACTATATAGGAATCTTTATCAAAAAAGCTAATTTTGCATTTGTTTTTATGAGGCTAAACGTATGAATGATTATAAATTATATATAGCTGGAGAGTTTGTTAAAACAGATCAAAGATTAGTTGTTACTAATCCGTTTGATAATTCAGTGGTTGGGGAAACATATTTAGCGGGAAAAGAGGAGTTGGAAAACGCCATTGATAAAGCATTAGAAGTTAAAAGTATAATGCGTGATTTACCTTCTTATAAGAAATATAAAATATTAAATGATATTGCAGAAGGTATTAAAGAAAAGAAAGATGAACTAACATTAGTTTTGGCTAAAGAAGCAGGTAAACCGTTAAAATATGCATTAGGCGAGATTGAGCGTGCAATACAGGTTTTTACTATTGCAGCCGAAGAGTCGAAACGATTGCCTAAAGAATATTTTTCAATAGATTGGACTCCTGCAGGGGAAGGGAAAGAGGGCTTAGTAAAATATTTTCCGGTTGGATTAATTGCAGGAATTGCGCCTTTCAATTTTCCATTGAATCTGGCAGTACATAAAATTGCCCCAGCTATTGCTTCCGGTAACCCAATTATACTAAAACCGGCACGTTCAACACCTTTGTCTGTATTAGAACTGGCTAAAATAATTGATAATACTGATTTGCCTAAAGGAGCTTTTTCAGTTCTTCCTATGGATCGGGAAACCGGAAATCAATTAGTTACTGATGATAGAATTCAAATGCTTTCATTTACAGGATCACCAGCTGTTGGTTGGAAAATGAAAGCAAATGCAGGCAAAAAGAAAGTTGTGCTTGAGTTAGGTGGTAATGCAGGTGTGATTGTTTCAAATCAAGCTGATATTGACCTGGCTGTTAAAAAGTGTTTAATTGGAGGTTTTGCATATTCAGGACAAGTTTGTATTCATGTACAAAGAATATATGTTCAGGAAAGTATTTTCGAAAAGTTTGTAAATAAATTCATAGAAGGAACAAAAAAACTAAAATTTGGTGCACCTGATAATCCTGCAACTGATATGTCTGTTATGATTGATGAAGAGAATGCATTGCGTGTTGAGGGATGGGTAAATGATGCTGTTAAAGATGGAGCTAAAGTTTTGTTTGGTGGAAAAAGAAATGGTACATACTTTGAACCAACCATTATTACAAATACAAAAAACGAAATGAAAGTTTGCTCACTGGAAGTATTTGGACCTGTTGTTACAATAGAAAAATACACTAACTTTAGTGATGCTGTTAAAAATGTGAATGATTCAGAATATGGATTACAGGCTGGAGTTTTTACTAATGGAATTGATGAAATGAATCAGGCATTTAACGAACTGGAAGTTGGAGGAGTAATTATTAATGATGTACCTACGTTTAGAGTGGACCACATGCCTTATGGCGGAATAAAAAACTCAGGTTTTGGCAGAGAAGGTGTAAAATATTCCATATTTGAAATGCTGGAACCCAGATTGTTAGTAAAAAATACAGATTATTAAAAATGTTGATTATAATATAGTATTGTGGGAGTAGAATTTTTAATAAAAGGACTTATTGTTGGATTTTTAGCTTCGATACCATTAGGACCCGTTGGAGTTTTATGTATTCAAAGAACAATAAATAAGGGAAGGTATTCAGGTTTAATATCAGGAATGGGAGCAGCAACCGTTGACATGTTTTTTGCATTAGTTGCAGCCTTAGGATTAACATATATTATTAATTTTATTGAAGAAAAACAGTTTTTTATTCAATTAATAGGTGGAGGTGTTTTAATATTCCTGGGGACCAAAATTTTCAATACAAATCCAATAAAGCAAATTCGAAAACACAGAAGAAGAAAAAATAAACTTATCGAAGATTATTTATCTGTGTTTTTTCTTACGCTATCAAATCCTTTAGCAGTATTTCTATTCATAGCAGCATTTGCAGGTATTGGGATGGTTACCTCTAATGATAGTTCTTTAAAATCTTCTCTAATTATTTTAGGTGTATTTTTAGGTGCAACACTATGGTGGTTAACTCTTACTTTTTTAATTGATTTTTTCAGAAAACACTTTCGTTTAAAACAGTTATGGTGGATAAATAAAATAGCAGGGGTATTAATTATCGTTTTTGGTGTTGCAGCTATGTTGTCCGTCTTTTTTAAATAGGGATTTTTATTTACAATTTGCTCTTTCTGTTTATAATTCAGAAATTTGTATCTTAAAAATTATTGGGGTGTTTACATATAAACAATTATATTTGCCTATAAAATAAATAAGTATGGAAATATTTAAAGGAGAAAACTTCATAGAATTTACTGAACGTT
>JAUWQL010000158.1 GCA_030611105.1 Bacteroidales bacterium | reverse complement strand
AATTTAGTGAAAAATATTTGGATTCTAACACAATTCAATTCTTCTTCAAAATGTAGTATTTTGAAGTTTAGAATGGTTAATGCCGTTATATATTCAATCTATATTTGTGAAAAACAAATATGGCATTTTGAATAATAAACGGTATTATTACTACAAATATGTAATTAGAATAGATTATTTTTGGGTTATGCGAGCAGAAAGGCAGACTTTCAGTAAGGAAGAACGGCTTAAAAGCCGAAAATTAATCAATAATTTATTTGATTGTGGTAAAATAATTCATCACCATCCTTTTAAGGTTTTATACCAGGTTACAAAAAGCGAAAGCTTTAACTTCCCTGCCCAGGTAGCTATAAGTGTTTCAAAAAAGAATTTTAAACGTGCAGTAGATCGAAATTATATTAAGAGAAAAATAAAAGAAACATACCGCCAAAACAAACAATTATTGTATAAAGAATTAGATAAAATTAATCATAAGTTATATTTCTTTGTTATATATACTGCTAAACACGATATAGATTATCGTACATTGAATAGTGAAATGAAACTTCTTATTCAAAAATTAAATGATAAGTTAAATCAATTTTAAACCGATTAAGTCGTTTATTATTAAGAGTTAATAAAAGTTAATAATTCATAGTAATTTGACTAAAGCATAAAATTATCTGTAGTTTTGTACTATTGGTAAGAAAATTGATGTGAAAAATATAAAATTATATAATATGCTACCACAAGTAAAAATTAAAAAATCCATTCTTTATGCTGCAGCTCTTGCTTTTGTAATTGTAGTATTCTGGAGTTTTAAAGATGGCGATGATTTCAAAATTGCTAAAAATTTAGACATCTATTATTCCTTATTTCGTGATGTAAACATTTATTATGTTGATGAAACAGATCCGGAAGAAATGATAGAAAACAGCATTAATGCTATGCTTAAAAAACTTGATCCATATACTGTTTACATTCCGGAAAAAGACAAGGACAAATTTACATTTATGACTACTGGTCATTATGGAGGAATTGGAGCTTTAATTAGAAATAACGGAGAATATCCTATTGTAGCTCAACCATATCGTGGTTTTCCGGCAGACAAGGCAGGTTTAAAAGCAGGTGATAAGATACTGGAAATTGATGGAAAACCAACGAATGAATATCGTCTTAGCGAAGTGAGCGAAAAATTAAAAGGTATTCCACAAACAAAAGTTAAATTATTAATTGAACGACCTTATTCGAACGAGAAATTTGAAAAAGAACTGGTCAGAGAAGAAATACAGATAAAAAGTGTTCCATACTATGGCCTTGCAGATGAAGGTATTGGTTATATAAGAGTTACAAAATTTACACCGAATGTTTCCCGGGAAGTAAAAGATGCTTTAAGAGAGCTTAAAACAGAACACCAAATAACATCGTTGATTCTTGATTTACGAGGAAACCCCGGAGGATTACTTGTTGAGGCTCCAAAACTGTGCAATTTATTTGTCAATAAAGGAGAAGAAATAGTAAGTACTAAAGGAAAAATCAAGAAGTGGAACCAAACATTAAAAACTACAGATTTTGCATACGATATAAATATTCCAATAGTTGTTTTGGTTAGTCGTGGATCAGCATCAGCTTCTGAGATTGTAGCAGGTGCACTTCAGGATCTTGATCGTGCTGTGATTTTGGGAGAAAGAACTTTTGGCAAAGGATTGGTTCAAACAACCATTCCGCTAAGTTATAATTCACAGGTGAAAGTCACTACTGCCAAATATTATACTCCAAGCGGAAGATGTGTTCAGGCGCTGGATTATACAAACAGAAACGAGGATGGCAGTGTAGGACACATTCCGGATTCGCTAATTTCTGAATTTACGACAAAAAACGGAAGAAAAGTTTATGATGGAGGCGGAATAATTCCTGATATAAAAGTTGAACCCGAAGAGCTTAGTCAAATGTCTATTAGTCTGATAACTCAAAATGTTGTTTTTGATTTTGCGACCAAATTTGCATACGAGAATCCTGTAATATCAAGTGTTGAAGAATTTAATATTACAGATGAAATCTACAATAATTTTGTGCAATTTGCATTGCTGGATAGTTTTAAATACGAAACCCAAAGCGAAAGAGAACTAAACGAACTGGAAAAGATCGTTAAAAGGGAGAAATACTATGATAGAGTTAAAACAGAATTGGAAAAACTCAGGGAAAAATTAATTAATGATAAAGAAACTGATTTAATAAACTTTAAAGCAGAAGTCATCCAGTTTTTACGTGACGAGATTATTGGTAGATATTACTATGAAGACGGTCAAATAGAAACTAACTTAAAAGATGATATTCAGCTACATAAAGCAATTGAAATATTAAACGATCAAAATCAATATAAATCCATATTATCTGCTGATTTTGAAAACAAAGAACAGCTTGGGATGAAAATGAGTATGCTTAATCCACATACAAATGAGAAAGACGAAGATAATTCAGAAGATTATTTCTTTGAATTAATGATGAACTAGAAAATAAACTTTATTTTAGATTTTTAAGTAATAGAATAAACATCCGAAGTTTTTAAAACTTCGGATGTTTTGTTTTTAATAGATAACAGACTTAAACTCAAAACTCTGAACTCAAAACTTTAGTGCGCTTCCAGCCAATTATCACCAACACCAATATCAACCGTTAAGGGAATACTTAGTTTAACAGCGTTTTCCATTTTTGTTTTTACCAGTTCTTTTATTTCTTCAAGCTCAGGTTTATACACATCGAAAACCAATTCATCGTGTACCTGGAGTATCATTTTTGATTTGAAATTCTTTTGTTGGAATGCATTAAAAATATCAATCATTGCTAACTTAATAACATCGGCAGCTGAACCTTGAATAGGAGCATTTATGGCATATCGTTCTGCAACACCGCGAACAATACCATTTTGTGAGTTAATATCATTTAAAAAACTTTTACGACCCATCATGGTTTCAACATACATTTTTTCTCGTGCCATGGCAATACTTTTATCCATATATTCCTTCACTTTTGGGAAGCCCGTAAAATAGTCGTCTATAAGCTGTTTTGCCTCGGTTCGCGGAATATTCAGGTTTTGGGATAGCCCGAAAGCAGAAATGCCATAAATGATGCCAAAATTGGCTGTTTTTGCTTTTCGCCTTTGATCGCTTGTTACATCATTTATATTTTCCACGTGGAAAATCTTTGCAGCAGTAGTTGAATGAATATCTACATTGTTGTTAAATGCCTCAATCATATTGCTATCCTGACTCATATGAGCCATTATGCGTAATTCTATTTGAGAATAATCTGCAGCAAGTAATACATGATCATTATCAGAAGGAATGAAAGCCTTACGTATTTCACGTCCGCGTTCTTCGCGAATAGGAATGTTTTGCAAATTAGGGTTTTTTGAACTTAAACGACCTGTTGAAGCAACGGCTTGTTGATATGAAGTGTGGATTTTCCCTGTTTCAGGACTAATCAGTTTAGGCAAAGCTTCAACGTAAGTCGACAAAAGTTTTTTCAGGGATCTGAATTCTAATATGTCATTGATAATAGGGTGTTTATCTGCAATTTTTGACAAAGTATCTTCGCTGGTTGAGTATTGTTTTGTTTTGGTTTTTTTAGCATTTGGGTCTAATTTCATTTTATCAAAAAGAATTTCACCCAATTGTTTTGGTGATGAAATATTAAAATGAATGCCTGCTTGATCAATAATTTTTTCTTCTATCTTAATTAATTCTACATTAAGTCCTTTTGCAAACTCACTTAAAGCATTAGTATCAAGATTTATTCCATTTTGCTCCATGTCTGCTAAAACAGGAATTAATGGCATTTCAATGCTTGCAGAAAGATTGTCTAAGTAAGATGTTTCCAATTCTTTCTCAAAAATTTCTTTTAGCTGAAAAGTTAAATCAGCATCCTCACAGGCATAATCAGTGATTTTATCTATTGGAACATTTTGCATTGATCCTTGTTTTACACCTTTTTTCCCGATTAGTTCTTCAATACTAATTGGTTTATAACCAAGGTACTGTTCCGAAAGGAAATTCAGATTATGACGTAAACTGGGTTGTAATAAATAGTGAGCAATCATGGTATCAAAGATTTCTCCTTGCACTTCAATATCATATTGTTTTAAAATTAAAACATCATATTTAATATTTTGACCAATTTTACGTATGGATTGATTCTTAAATAAATCACTGAACTCATTTAAAATAGCCCTTGCCTCCTCTTTATTTGGCGGAAAAGGAATATAAAAAGCAGTATGACTTTTATGTGAAAATGATAAACCGACAATTTGAGCTATATGCGGATTAAGACCTGTAGTCTCAGTGTCAAAACAAAATCCTTTTTGTTCTGAAAGTAACTGAATTAAATTTCTTCTTTTTTCAGAAGAATCTACTAATTGATAATTATGATCTGTGTTAGAAATATCTTTAAATTCAGATGCTGCTTTCTCAATTTCGACATCACCAAACAATGAACCCTGCATTACGCTTGTTGTAGGAGTAGGAGTTATTTCTTTTTGAAACAATCTTCTTGCAATAGTTTTAAATTCAAGTTTTTCAAACAACTTGGTCAGCTTATCTTCATCTGGTTTTTCTAAAATAAGTTTTTCCGGATCAAAAGTAACAGGAACATCAAGCTTGATAGTCACAAGTTCTTTTGAAAGAAAAACCTGTTCTTTATTTTCAGCTAATTTTTCTTTTTGTTTTCCTTTTATTTCATCGATATGCTCATATAAATTTTCAATACTTCCGTACTGCTCAATTAATTTTATGGCAGTTTTTTCTCCAATACCCGGGGCTCCCGGAATATTGTCAGAGCTATCTCCCATTAATCCAAGAATATCTATAAACTGAACAGGATCTTTAATTTTAAATTTTTCATAGATTTTTTGTTTGTCAACAATTTCGGCCTCATTGCCACCACGAGCAGGCTTGAGCATGAAAATATTATCCGAAACCAATTGACTGTAATCTTTATCAGGAGTCATCATGTAAGTAGTAAAGCCGTTCTTTTCAGCCAGCTTGGCCAGAGTTCCTATTGTGTCATCGGCTTCATAACCAGCAACTTCAATTACAGGAATGTTAAATCCTTCGACTAATTCTTTAATAATTGGGATTGATTTTTTAATGTCTTCTGGTGTGGCTTCGCGGTTTGCTTTATATTCTTTATACATCTCATGTCTGAAAGTCGGATATGGTGGATCAAATACAACAGCAATATGTGTAGGGTTTTCTTTTGCAATTAAATCAATTAAGGTGTTTGTAAAACCATAAATAGCCGAAGTATTTTGTCCTTTTGAATTAAATCGGGGATTTTTTATAAAAGCATAATAAGAGCGATATATTAAAGCATAAGCATCTAATAAATAAAGATTTTTAGACATATAATAAAGTTTTTATTTAAATAAAGTTTGATTTTTAAATCAAAATACCAAATTACAACATACAAATCACAAATAATAACCAATTATCAATAAACAATGAACAAAACTGTTTATCAAGACCAGATACTTTTTAACTAAATTTTGTTATTTGGTATTTGATTACTGGTCGTTGTCAGATGCGTACCATTCGGCAAATGAAGTTGCTGTTTCGTAAAGCTTTATGTTATGAAGTTTTAATCCGTCGGGAATCTTTTTTAATAATTTTTGAGCAAAATCTACAACCATATTTTCACACGTGGGCTGATAATCAACAATGTATTGTTTTTTAAACATTTGATTATCTGTACTATTAAAACTGTCAAATGCCTTTTTGTTCAATATAATAGAATGATCCAGGGGATGAATAATTTCCTGATTCACAATCTTTTTTAAATCACCAAAATCAATAACCATTCCATTTTTAGGATTATTTTCATCATCAATAGGATCGCCAATAACAGTTACAAACATCCTGTATGAGTGTCCGTGAATATTTGCACAGGGACCATCATAGTTCCACAATGCATGAGCAATTTCAAAATTGAACTCTTTGGTTACACGAATCTTTGTCATTTGCTTATTTGTTTAATTTTCAATTGATATACAAAGATATGATACAATTATTGATTTACTTTCTAAAAAATAAAAAACCATTCAATATTATTAAATACAGAATGGTTTTTTAAAAAATATTTTAATTTAAGGACTAACCCATAGTACATTTGCTCACACAGTTTACAATATTGCTCAAATTGGCATGTTTAAGAAAGTAATACGTGTTTTTACCTTCACGTTTTGAGCTTAGCACGCCTTTGTCTTTCAAAATTCCCAAATGATGCGATGTTGTTGATTGCTCAATGTTTAATAGTTCGTGAATTTCTGTAACTGTTAATTTTTTCCCATCTTCTAAATAGTTCAGTATTGCAATTCGCATTGGGTGTGCAATTGCTTTTAGCATATTTGCCGCTGCTTCTAACTGCTCTATTGTCAGGTCTTTAATTTGCATTTTCTTAAAAGAATTATGGTTAATTAGACAAATGCAAATATATAAATATATTATTTTAAAATTATGATAATAATCAGGATTTTGCATATTTATATATGAACATGAGTAAATTACATGATATTATAATGAATAGTAATATTCTAAAAAAGTATTATATATTACTTTCGGTATATTATAATTGGCTAAATTTGGTAACAGCATCACCAATATTATCAAAGATATGAGACGGAAATTTCCGGTTGGCACAAAGTTGCGGTGTTTGTGCATTAAGTTTACAAAATTATAATAGAATTCATCATGAGAAACAAAAAAAGAGTTAAATATTATTCGAGAAAAAATCAAGGTATTAAAAATTATAAAAGGCGTACTTTTCTTAAAGCTATTTTTTTTATTAGTTTGAATCCTTTGGTATTATTAAAGTTTAATAAAACAGTAGTGACTCAAGATAATGAAGCTTTGGTAAAAGGCAAGCATGATAGTTTGTTGAAAATAGTTCCTGAACCGATAATTCCATCACGCCCCGATTTAATTGCTATGTATCGAAAATGTTGGCAAATTGGGATGAACAAAACGGAACAGGGTACGTCTGAAAATGGATTTGTTGAACAATACGTTGATGCTGCTTTTGACAGACGAATTTTTCAATGGGATACCTGCTTTTCCGTTGCCTGGGCTAAATATTCCCAGGGAGCCTTGCCGAATATCGTTAGTTTAGATAATTTTTACCGCAAGCAGCATGCGGATGGTGCCATTGCCGGAGTGATACGTAAATCAGACGGAACAGACGATCAGGGTGCTGAAACATGCTGGTTTACCCGCAACAATCTTTTTTCCTGGATTGAGTATGAATATTATTGTCATACTGGTGACGCCTCGCGCATTCCAAAAATATTGCCCATCTTAAAAAAATATTCTAACTGGGTGCAGCAAAATCGCCGCCATTCCAACGGACATTATTGGTGGTCGGGCTGGGGAAGTGGTATGGATAACTCACCACGCAGTATTGCTAATGAACCTTATCCGCCTTACAGTTGGATAGATTATAACGCCATTGAAGCCATGTCGGCTTACTATTTAGTAAAATTAGCACGTGTTGCAGACGATAAAGAGATAGAGGAAGAATTTCAAACTCTTTATGATGAACTTAAACAACTGATAAATTCAACCATGTGGTGTAAGGAAGACGGTATTTATTGGGATCTGGATAAAGATGATTCATTCTTAAAAGTTAAAACTATAGCTTCATTCTGGCCACTTTGGGCACGTATTACCAATGAACATCAAGTTGAAAAATTAGTGTCGCACCTTAATGATTCAAACACTTTCAGTCGAACCCACCGTGTGCCGACACTTTCTGCCGACCATCCTAAATATGTAAAGACCGGTCATTATTGGCTGGGTAGCATCTGGGCGCCCACCAATCACATGATTGTTAAAGGATTGGTGGCAAATGGCCGTTATCAATTAGCCAGGGAAATTGTTTGCAATCATTTAAATAATATGTCAGAGGTTTTCAAAGAAACCGGCACGGTTTGGGAAAATTATGCTCCGGAATCTGTTGAACCGGGTAATCTTGCAAAACCTGATTTTGTTGGTTGGTCGGCCGTAGGGCCAATTGCTCAATTAATTGAAAATTATATCGGTATCACATTAGACATTCCGGCAAATACTGTTTATTGGAATTTGCTTTCTACCGAAAAATTGGGAGTTAGTAATTTACATTTTGGCAGTTCGTCTATCGAAATCTTTTGTAATGAAAGAAAATCATTAAATGATGAAATTGAAATTACCGTGCAAACACCAACATCTTTTATTTTAATAATTAACGATGGAGAAAAAACAGTAACAAAAAATATTGAAATCGGGGAACAAAAATTTACTTTGTAATTATTCACCGTAGAGAATGCAAAGGATACATGAAGAAATTTATTTGCCGGATGGTTTAAATTCCAGCTTACATTAAAGTAGCCAATGTTACGGCTGGCATTTTAAGCATTTCAACTTTTAGGCACAGAGTCAATGTCATTAAGTTAAGAAGAAATCATATTGCATCTCTTTGATTTTTAGTTACTTTTGGTTTTAATCTTTTTCTGTATTTATCCACATCACGTACAAATGACCTATTTGGTCTTATAGGCACCAGATGTCTTTTAAATA
>JAUWQL010000092.1 GCA_030611105.1 Bacteroidales bacterium | reverse complement strand
GCTGTAAAAAATTCTTATCTCGAGCTCAGGTTATTAAGAAATTCAATATACTAGAATGTGTATTATACTTTAACTGCCCACAATTGCGAGATTGAAATTTTCTCTTATTTTAATTATATTTGAAGAATGAAAGACTCTGGAAATATATTAAAAGCAATAAAAAGGATAATTAAGGAGAAAGACCCATCAGCCAAAATATATCTTTATGGTTCTCGTGTGAGAGGAACTGCACATAGCGAATCCGATTGGGATATTTTAATTTTGTTGAATAAGAAAAGAATTACTCCGGAGATTGAGGAATCAATCACTTATCCTCTTTATGATTTAGAGTTTGATACCGGAGGGATAATAAGCCCGATGATTTATTCAGAAAATGAATGGAATACAAAATATAAAATTACTCCATTTTATCATAATGTTATGCTGGAGGGTAAATTATTATGACTGTCTAAGAAATTTATAGAGAGCATTGAAAAACTGCAAAAATAATAGTACAAACCGTTGTAACCAATGCCTGAACTTTCATGAAAAAAATTGCAACCAGGTAAGTTATTATTTACCTTTATAAAATATAAACGAATGAAGAAAGCAATAATCACCGGAATAACTGGACAGGATGGATCATATTTAGCAGAACTTTTATTATCGAAAGGATATAAAGTCCACGGGATAAAAAGAAAAAGTTCTTTATTCAATACTCAACGAATAGATCACATTTACCAGGATCCACACGAAACTCATTTGAATTTCCAACTACATTATGGCGATCTTGCCGATTCGTCGAATATTACCCGAATAATTCAGGAAGTGCAACCGGATGAAATTTATAACCTGGGAGCAATGTCGCATGTAAAGGTAAGTTTCGATATGCCGGAATATGCTGCAAATGTCGATGGAATTGGTCTTTTAAGGATTCTTGAAGCTGTTCGTTTATTAGGATTGACACAAAAAACGAAAATATACCAGGCATCAACATCAGAGTTATTTGGATTGGTGCAGGAAATCCCGCAAACGGAAAAAACACCTTTTTATCCGCGTTCACCGTATGGTGTAGCAAAACTTTTTGCTTACTGGACAATTGTAAATTATCGTGAAGCTTACAATATGTTTGCTGCAAATGGGATTTTATTTAATCATGAATCACCACGCAGGGGAGAAACTTTTGTTACCCGAAAAATTACTCGTGCTGCCAGTCGTATAATTTATGGTTTACAGGATAAATTGTTTTTGGGTAATCTTGATGCTAAAAGAGACTGGGGACACGCAAAAGATTATGTTGAAGGAATGTGGAAAATGATGCAATTAGATAAACCCGAAGATTTTGTTTTAGCAACAGGAAAAACTCACTCAATTCGGGAGTTTTCTGATCAATCATTCAGAAAATTAGGAATTGAGTTAGAATTTAAAGGAACTGGAACCGATGAAAAGGGTATTATTAAATCAATTGATTCCAAAATCTTAAGCAATTTTAATATTAATGAAACAGCTGTAAAAGTTGGAGATATAGTTATTGAGATTGATCCAACATATTTTCGTCCTACCGAAGTTGATTTGTTAATTGGAGATCCAACAAAAGCAAAAGAAATGATGAATTGGGAGACTACGTATGATTTAAATGGATTAATTGAGGAGATGGTAATTTCGGATATGGAAATCACTCGAAAAGAAAAATTAACTTTGGATTAGTAACGAAATAAATTATGCAAAAAGATTCAAAAATATATATTGCCGGCCATAAAGGAATGGTTGGTTCTGCTATAAAAAGAAAGCTTGAATCCGAAGGATATCAAAATATAATAACACGATCATTCGGGGAGCTGGACTTGACAAATCAAGATGCGGTTACTAAGTTTTTTAAAAGAGAAAAACCTGATTTTGTATTTCTAGCGGCTGCAAAGGTTGGAGGTATAAATGCCAATAATATTTACAGAGCTGAATTTTTATATCAGAACATAATGATTGAAGCCAATGCTATTCATGCCGCACATTTGAGTAGTGTAAAAAAACTTTTGTTTCTTGGTTCATCTTGTATTTACCCTAAGTTAGCCCAACAACCATTAAAGGAAGAATATTTGCTTTCCGGTTATCTTGAACATACGAACGAACCTTATGCTATTGCTAAAATTGCCGGTGTTAAATTGTGCGAAACATACAGAGATCAGTATGAAGATAATTTTATTTCTGTTATGCCCACTAATCTTTACGGACCGAATGACAATTACGATTTAAATAATTCGCATGTGCTTCCGGCAATGATAAGAAAGTTTCATGAGGCTAAATCTAAGGGCGATTCTTTTGTTGAGATTTGGGGAACAGGAAAACCAATGCGCGAATTCTTACATGTTGATGATTTAGCTGATGCCTGCTATTATTTGATGTTAAATTACAACGAGAAAGAATTAGTAAATATTGGTACAGGCAAAGATATTACAATTAAAGAACTTGCTGAAACAGTAAAGGAGATTGTCGGTTTTAATGGTGAATTGAAGTTTAATACTGAAATGCCCGATGGAACTCCTCGTAAACTATTGGATGTTTCGAAATTAAATTCAGCAGGTTGGAAATATAAGATTGAACTGAAAGAGGGAATAAAAGATGCTTATCAGGATTTTCTGAAAAGATATTATTAAAAACCTTAATTAATAAGTATGTCTAAACAAAAGCATAAATCACAAGCAAAAAAGATTGAAAAAGATAGTAAAACAAGAGATTTCTTTGATAAAATGGATCAGTTCTTTGATTCGAAAGGAAATTTGTTTTTTTGGATATCTATGTTTTTTACCTTGCTGTTTTCTTTTTTACTTTTTAATTTTAGAGTGAGCGAGGCTGGTGACGATTCTGCTTATATATTAAGAGCCTTTGACTTTGTTAAGGAATTTAAATATCCTTCTTTTCAGGGTCCTTTGTATCCTATATTCCTGAGTATTTTTGTTTGGATTTTCGGATTGAATGTTACCTTATTAAAATCATTATCATTAATTTCAATCATATTTCACTTATACTTCTTTTATAAGGCATTTAAAGGAAGAGTTTCTGGTTTTTTATTGATTTATGTAATGCTAATAATTTCTTTTAATGCTTACATTTTATATTATTCAAGTCAAACATATTCGGAAGCGTTTTACTTATTTCTTCAAGCATTCTTTTTCTTTTATTTCTTTAATGCTTTTGTATCGAAATCAGAAAGTCCTTCAATAAAAGATAGTTGGGGCAGCTATTTAATTCTCGGTATGTTACTTTTATTTTTGGGATTAACCCGAAGTATTGGATATGGGGCATTTATTGCGGTAGTATTGTTTTTTGCAATTAGCAATAGATGGAAGAGTTTATTATATACGTCAGGAGCATTTGTGTGGGAATTTGGAACCTTTACTATTATTAAAAATTTTATTTTTCAATCAAAGGCATCACAGTTTTCAGGCCAATTAAATCGTTTAATGCAAGTTGATCCGTTTGATATATCTAAAGGTAATGAAGATTTTTTTGGTTTTTTTGATCGTTTTTTTGGAAATTCAAATCTCTATATTTCAAAGCATTTGTACAAATTCATTGGTTTTCGTCCTGAAGTTTTAGATACTAAAACCATACTAACGGTTTTAGTTTATATCATATTTATTGTTGCTATATATTTTGCATTTAAGAAAAATAAGTATCTACTATTTACAGGAATCTACCTCGCAGTACTAATTGGAATAACATTTGTAATTGTACAAACACGTTGGGATCAGGATCGTTTGATACTTGTTTATTTACCATTAATTTTACTATTTCTTCTTTCAGGATTTTATTACGTTGGGAAATTAAAATCATTTAGATTTATACAGGGATTACTGCCTATCTTTTTAGTAATTATATTCTTTACCAATTTAAAAGTAACCACAAAAAAGGTTAAAGATAATGATGAATACTTAATGCAAACTCTTGCTGGTAATAAATTTTATGGTATGACACCCGACTGGATTAACTATATAAAGATGAGTCAGTGGGCTGCTAAAAATGTTTCAGAGGATGTAATGATTGCATGTCGAAAGCCAAGTATCTCATTTGTTTATGCGAAAAGAAAATTTTATGGGATTTATCGAATAAGTACTGAAGATCCTGATGAATTGTTGCAAAAATTACATGATTCAAATGTTAAATATGTTATCATGGCTAGTCTACGAAAACACCCAAAACAAAAAACACAATATACAATAAATACCGTGCGAAGGTACTTGTATTATATAGAACAAAAATATCCTGGAAAACTAAGGCATATTCAAACTATTGGTTCTGATGAACCCGCATATTTATACGAAATAGTTTATTAAATATGAGCAAAGGTGCTGATTTTGAAAAAACTGGTATAAAAATCAGAAAGGGTTTTTATATTTTTATTAAAATTCTTTTTAGTTTCAGTTCGGTTGCTTATTATGTTTTATGGTTAAAGTTTTTACAGATTATTTTTATTCCAATCGATTTCTTATTTTTTCTAATTGAGAAATCTAAATTAAAAACGAAAACAGATAATGAAATTCCTATAATTTTTGTTGTTGGAATACAACGAACAGGATCAACATTAGTTTCACAATTTATCGAAAAAACTTTCCCGTTTTTTCCAATTGGAAATTTCAATACCATATTTAAAAGATCAGCTTATTATATACATAAATGGTTTGTCAAGTTCTATGTAACATCTAATGATTCCTATAAAAATTATTATGGTATTTCTAAAGGAATATTTTCTATTGGCGATAGCTACGAATTATGGGATAAGTGGTTTGGAAAGAATCATTATGTTATACCTTCAACAATAAATAAAGAGAGCTTAATCCATTTGAAAGATTATTTTTCTTCCCTATATAAAGCTTATAACCGGCCTATTCTTACAAAGAATAATCGTAATTCATTATTAATACCTGTTTTTAAAGAGGTTTTTAAAAATGGATTTTACATTATTGTAAAGCGTAATCCGGTAGCGGTTATAAGGTCTACTTTAAATGCAAGCAAAGATTTTTTCGGCAATGGAAATTTATTGTGGGGTTTGTATCCAAACAATGAGTTTGATACAAACAATTACGAAAATATAATAGAAGCAGCTACAGTACAATTTTTGATGCTGGATGAATTATTAAATGAGCAAATCAAAGATTTAGCAGAAGATTCATATTTAATAGTTGATTATGATGATTTTTGTGCAAATCCTTTGCAGTTTCAGAAAAATCTTATAGAAAAGTTGAAAATGAAAATTGATTTTAATCATGAAAATATTGTATCTAAAGAGAAAACTTTTAGGTCTTCTAAACGATTGAAAAAATTGCAAATTGATGATCAGATAAATAAATATCTAGACCAATGGAGATATAAAATTTGATTTTACTCTGTTTGTTATAATTGAAAAATAGATATATTTACGCTTCGTTTTAAAATCCCTGTTTTGATAAAAGAAAGAATCAAAAAGATATTGAACTTTATTTTTAAGTTGCTTATTACAGTTTTAGCAATTTATATTGTCACGCGTAAGATTGATCTTAGAGAGCTGTGGTCATATATCAAAGATGTAAATCTTTTATATCTTTTTATTGCATTAATTGTCCTTGGAGTATCTAAAATTATTGAAGCATATAGATTAAACATATTTTTTAGGGCTAAGAATGTAATTTTAGACAAAATACAAAATCTTAAATTATATCTTTTGGGTATGTTTTATAATCTGTTTTTGCCGGGAGGAATTGGCGGCGATGGTTATAAAGTATATTGGTTGAAGAAGAATCAGGGAGCAAAGTTGAAATCTGTAATCTGGGCTTCTATACTAAACAGAGTTAATGGATTATTTGGCTTAATAATTTTAATTAGTATTTCTGTCATTTTCATATCCTTTGATTTTAAATATAACAATTACTTGGTTTTACTCATACCGGTATTTTATATAGTTTACTATTTTGTATTAAAAATATTTTTTAAAGATTACACATCAACGCTTGCTAAAACAACAGTTCAGTCTACCATAATACAGTTCTTACAAGTTTTATCGGCTCATTTTATTTTAATTAGTTTGGGTTTAGATTCAGCTTACTATGATTATTGGTTTTTATTTTTGATTTCAGGGATAATATTTGCAATTCCGGTTACTTTGGGAGGTTTTGGATCAAGGGAATTAGTATTTGTTTATGCTTCGCAATTTTTAATGGTTGATGTTAATTTAGCTGTAGCCTTGGGACTTCTTACATATATTATACGCGCAATTTTATCTTTTAGTGGAGTTTATTTTATTGCATTTCCGAGCAAATTGAATGATATAAATTCAGCTTCTTAGTCAGAATTTCTTATTTTTGTTTACTTTTTAATATTCATAATAATTAATTATGCTTGAAATCAAGTCAAATCGTTCGAAAGAATTTTTCGAACATTTTGAAAACTTAGCAATTAAGTACACTAAATATAGAAAAAGATATAAATATTTCTGGCGAAATATTGTTAAATATTGTAATTATTATATTCAGGATGAAAATACTGTAATAGAAATAGGGTGCGGAAATGGTGATTCTTTATCAGAAATGAAAGGAAAAGAAAAGACTGGAATCGATTTTAGCCCCAAAATGATTGAGTTAGCTAAGGAGTGTCATCCTGATATTGAGTTTCATAATATGCTGGCCGAGGAAATAACGCTGAATAAAAAGTACGATGTTGTGCTTTTAACAGGGGTTATAGGATATTTCGATAATGTATTGGATGTTTTAAATTCCATAAAAAAGATTTGTCATCCCAGAACCAGAATTATAATTTCGTATTACAATCATTTTTGGGAACCAATTTTACGATTGGGCGAATTATTTGGTTTCAAAAAGAGAAGCCCTCGTAAAAACTGGCTTACGAAACATGATATTGCGAATTTGCTTTATATGGCCGATTTTGAGGCTTTCAGAACTACCCGGAGTTTGCTTTTACCTATTAATATCCCAATCATTTCATACATCTTTAACAGGTATTTAGCTCGTTTACCTTTCTTTAATTCAATGTGTGTAAATAAATTTATTAATGCACGGCCAATTTTCCATCAAAAAGAAGATAAGCGACAAGAGTATTCTACAACAATTGTTATTCCTGCCCGAAATGAAAGTGGTAATATTGAAGATGCTATAAAGCGTTTACCTGAGTTCGGTAAGCATGTTGAGATTATTTACGTAGAAGGAAACTCTACTGACGATACATGGGAAACAATCCAAAAAGTTCAGGAAAAGTACAAAGATACTCACGATATTAAGATAGCACAGCAAGAAGGAAAAGGAAAAGGTGATGCTGTTCGAAAAGGATATTCAATGGCAACAGGCGATATTTTAATGATTTTGGATGCCGACCTGACAGTTCCCCCTGAAGATATTCCTAAATTTTATGAAGCATTAGCATCAGGGAAAGGTGAATTCATAAATGGCTCACGATTGATTTATCCAATGGAAAAAGAAGCCATGCGATTTCTAAATACCATTGGAAATAAATTCTTTAGTTTGTTATTTAGCTGGTTACTTGAACAACCAATTAAAGATACCTTATGTGGAACGAAGGTAATGTTCCGTGATGACTATATTCGCTTACAGGCAAACAGAAAGTTTTTTGGTGAGTTCGACCCGTTTGGTGATTACGATCTGCTATTTGGTGCTTATAAACTAAACTTGAAAATTATTGATTTGCCAATACGATATCGCGAAAGAACGTATGGAGATACGAATATTTCTCGTTTCCGACATGGATTATTATTGCTGCAAATGTGCTGGTATGCTGCCGGTAAAATTAAGTTTTGGTAGACACAAAATATTATTAACTCTAAAATAAATAATTATGAAAAAACTTAGCATTTACTTAATTCTAAGCATTGTGTTATTCTCTTTTTCTTGTGATTCGTTTAAGAAAAAGAAAGAAGTAAAACAATATACTATTGAGCAATTCATGAATACAATTTCAATTTATGGAAGTTCATTTTCTTTTGATGAATCTAAAATTCTTTTTTCCAGCAATGAGACAGGAATATATAATTTATACGAAATAAGTATTGATGGTGGTGAACCAAAACAATTAACCAACCGTGAAGAAACATCTTTCGCGATAAGCTATTTTCCTGCTGATGACAGGGTTTTATTAAGATCTGACAAAGGAGGGAATGAAATACATCATATTTATTTGCGTGATGAGGAAGGAATAATAAATGATCTGATTCCTTTTGATAGTGCGCGGGTATTCTTTTTGGGATGGAGTCATGACAGAGAAAGTTTTTTCTTTTCTTCAAACAAAAGAGATGCAAGATTTAACGATTATTTTGAAATGAATCTGGAAAGTATGGAATATGAAATGATTTATGAGAATATAGAAGGCTATAATATAAGTACCATATCGAATGATAAAAATCTTTTTGCTTTTACTAAGACTATTACTACTACAAATAACAATATGTATTTGTATAATCGTGAAACTAAAGAATTAAAATTATTATCAGAACACGAAGGAGAAATAACTTATAGGCCTGTAGATTTTAGTTCAGATGGGAATGAGTTATATTTTCTTACTGATGAAAATAGTGAGTTTACATATTTAGCAAAAATGGATTTGGCTACAGAGAAAATAGAAAAGACTTATGATGCAGATTGGGATATTATGTATGCTTATCATTCATACAATGGTAAATACAGAGTTATTGGAATTAACTGGGATTCAAAAACAGTTATTAAGATTTTTAATACAGCTTCAGGAGAAGAAATAGAACTACCCAAATTTGAAAATTTAAATATTAGCTCGGTAAATATTTCACAAAGTGAAAACTACATGACTTTTTACGCATCTAGTTCTGTAAGTTCAAGTAATCTTTATATTCTTGACTTAGAAACGAATGAATACAAACAATTAACAAATACTTTAAATCCTGAAATTAATCCTGATGATTTAGTTACTTCATCAGTTGTGCGTTATAAATCTTTCGACGGACTTGAAATCCCTGCTGTACTGTATATTCCGCATCAAGCTTCTAAAAAGAATAAAGTTCCTGCTTTAGTTCATGTTCATGGTGGCCCCGGAGGACAAGCCCGTGTAGGTTATAGATCGTCAATTCAATATTTGGTTAATCATGGTTATGCAGTTATTGATGTAAATAATAGAGGTAGTAGCGGTTATGGAAAAACTTTCTATTCTTTAGATGACAGAAAACATGGTGATCATGATTTAAAAGATTGTATATATGCAAAGAAATTTCTTGAAGAAACAGGAGTTATAGATTCTGATAAAATTGGAATTATGGGAGGCTCGTATGGTGGCTATATGGTTGCTGCTGCAATGACATTTACACCCGAAGAATTTGAAGTTGGAGTAAATATATTTGGTGTAACTAATTGGTTACGTACACTTAAAAGTATTCCTGCATGGTGGGAGGATTATAGAAATGCATTATATAAGGAAATGGGTAATCCTTATGAAGATTCTGTTTATTTGTATAATATTTCTCCTTTATTTCATGCCGAAAAAATACAAAAACCTTTTATGGTTCTGCAGGGCGCAAATGATCCAAGGGTTTTACAGGTTGAATCGGATGAAATTGTTGAAAAAGCCAGAGCCAATGGAGTTCCTGTAGAATATGTTATTTTTGAAGATGAAGGCCATGGATTTAGGAAAAAAGATAACCAAATCGAATCAAATAAAAAAATTCTGGAATTCCTGGATAAATATTTAAAGAAAGTTGAAGAATAGTTTAAGATAATCTTGTATGTTATCTTTGTAAATTCTTAGTGTTTTTAGTGTCTTGGTGGCGAATGTTTTTCTGCCACTAAGGCTCAATCCCGAAAGCTTTCGGGACCAAGATACACAAAAAGAGAAGTTTGTCGCACATCCATAATTTAAAAATTCAGATTCACTTACCATTAAAAAATTTACAGTATTGAGCAATCCCGCAACTTTCACATTTGGGTTTTCGGGCAATACAAACATAACGGCCATGCAAAATAAGCCAATGATGTGCTATCGGAATCAGTTCTTCGGGAATGTATTTTACAAGTTGTTTTTCGGTTTCTAAAGGAGTTTTAGCATTTGTTGTTAAACCGATTCTTTTTGAAACACGAAATACATGTGTATCTACTGCCAGTGCTGGTTTGTTAAAAACAACAGATGCTATTACATTAGCTGTTTTACGGCCAACACCGGGTAATTTCTGAAGTTCGTTAATATCATCCGGTACTATTTCATTAAAATCCTCGGTCAACATTTTTGCCATTCCAACCAAATGCTTAGCTTTATTATTGGGGTACGAACAAGTTTTTATATATTCAAGAACTTCATCGACTGAAGCTTGTGCCATTTCGTAAGCTGTGGGGAAACGTTCCAAAAGGGCAGGAGTAATTATATTTACTCTTTTATCGGTACATTGTGCACTTAATATTACAGCTACTAATAATGCAAAAGGAGTTCCGTAATCTAATTCTGTTTCTGCGATAGGTTGTTCTTTTTTGAAAAAATCTATAATATGCTCAAAGCGTTCTTTTTTGGTCATATCCTAAAAATAAAATGAGAATCAAAAATAAATATAATAGAAGAAATTATGTAACTTATCAGTGTTTTTATATTGCGGATCTTGTGTCTTTTAAAAATTAAAAATTTCACGCAGAGATCGCAAAACTTTTACGCTAAGAACGCTAAGTTGTTATCAATGCATCATTTGCGGCCTTTGCGATTTTCTCGGCGAACTTTGCGTGAACTCGTTTTTATTGTTCATATATAATGCTTTATAAGTTATTACTACAGATTGATTTAGTTGCGAAATTGTTAGCTTATTTTAGAGGCAATGATATAAAGAATGTGCTTCCTTCTTTGAGTTTCGAGCCAACCCAAATATTACCACCCAGTAATTGTACGAACTTATTTACAATAGACAGACCCAATCCGGTTCCCCCGACCTTAATGTTAATATCTTCATCAGCTTGCCTGAAAGGAGAAAAAATAATATCAATTTTTTCTTTTGGAATACCAATCCCGGTATCTTTTACGTATAGAATTACATTTGATTTTTCTTCTTTATAACCTATAGTTATGGAACCTTTTTCAGTATATAATATTGCATTTTTTACAAGATGAAGAATTATTTTTAAAATTATTGTTTTATCTGTAAATAACTCAACTTCGCCATTCTTTTTAAGTTGAATATCTAAATCCTCTTTCTTTTTTAAAACTACATTTTTTTTAGCTTGAAAAATGATACTTTCTAATAAAGGAGTTAACTCAAATTTTGATTTTTTTACATTGTATTGATTTGTTGAAAGATGTGCAATATCAACCAGGTTCTCAATAGTTGATATCAGATCATCGCTATTTTTAATAATCAAATCATTGACTTCATTTAGTTCTTTATCCGAAAGACTTTTAGAAAGTATCATTTCTGAGAAACCAAGAATGCCATTTAACGGAGTTCTGATTTCATGCGAAATGGTTTGTAAAAACTTACTCTTTAATTTATCAGATTCTTCCGCTTTTTCTTTAGACTTTATGTGTTTTTTATTTAATTTTTTGAATTGAAAAAGATAAATTAAAATAACTATACCTACTACTAAAATTAGTGATGCAATAATAATAAGTAAAGTATTTATGGTTTTCTGTTTTTTAAGTTTTAATTCAAAAAGTTCGTTTTCTTTTTTCTGTTGTATTAATTTTTGTTCTAAGGTTTTTGCTTTATTTATTTTTTCTATGCTATAAACAGTTTCATAAATCCCGAAAAAGTGTTTGAAATTTTCATATGCATCTTTAAAATTTCTATTTATTGAATTTATCTCTGACAATAATTTTAACGCATCACTTAATAGAACATTTAAATGATTATTTGAAGCGTAATCTATAGTTTTATTTAAATAATTATATGAAGTTGTATAATCTCCTTTTTGAAAGTAATATTTACCATAGGCGAAATGTGTGTAAGCCAAACCAAGAGTATTATTATATTCAGTGTTATAACTATCTGCCTTTTGTAAATACAAAAATGATGAATCTATTTTTTCCAGTTTTAAGTAAATATTTGCAATTACTGTATATGAATTACCGGCATTCCCATATAACTCATACTTTTCCTCTAAAGCAACTCCTTTTGCGAAATATTCGAGTGCTTCTTTTAACCGATTTTGCTCATAAAACAAATTTCCAATGTTAGCATATACAACTCCTGCAAATGCTTCATTGTTATCTTCAAGGGCAAGTGCTATTGATTTTGTGAAATTTTTATAGGAAAGTTCATATTCCATTAATAGCTTATAAATCAAACCCAGGCTGTTGTAAATCTGATAATTATATTTTTCTGTCTTTCCGGATTCAATTAATCCTCTCAGAATCAGACAATTCTCAAGCGATGCACTATAATTACCAATATATCTGTTAATTAGTGATAACTGCCAAAGAAAATTAGCCTTCAAATTGATATCTGCAAATTCTCCTTTAAGGCCTGATTCGTAATAATGAATAGCACTATCTTTAATATTTTGAATATCGAAAATTCTTGCTATATAAAAATAACTTTGGTTAATACCATACTGATAATTATTTTCAACAGACAGTTCGAGAGTATTTTTTGCCAGTTTCAGAATACTATCATTCTTAATGCGATAATTTTTATTTATTATTTGAATATTATTATCAATTAGCCAAAGCTTATTCGCAATATTTGTGGAGTCATTGCCGGAATTGTTATTATTTATCGACTTGATATTAAAAGGGTAAATAAGTATAAATACAACTAAAATAAATTTGAAGAGATTTCTATTCATATCGATTGGTAGATGCTAATAATGTTCGTGAAATATAAGGATTGTGAATTAATAAACAAAAATACATCCATAAAATTTTTAATAACTTGATGAATTGCTTTGTTTTGTAATTGATAAAAATTTAAATATGATTAGTTATTTACAGGTTGAAAATTTAAAGAAATCTTTTGGTGATTTAGTTCTGTTTGAGGGAATTACATTTGGTATTGATAAGGATCAAAAGGTAGCTTTAGTAGCTAAAAATGGAACAGGTAAAACATCATTATTCAATATAATTGCAGGAAAAGATAGTCAGGATACCGGGAAAATAACTTTTCGCAGGAATATAAAGATTGGGTTTTTAGAGCAAAATCCTTCTTTAAATCCAAATAATTCAATTATTGATGAAGTATTTCATGCTTCGGAGGATGTAAAAAATGCAATTTTAGAATATAATCAGGCTATTGAAACTGATAATAGAAATTTGCTGGCAAAATCGATGGAAAAAATGGACCACTTGCAGGCCTGGGATTATGAAGTCAGAGTAAAACAAATTCTTTCAAGACTTAAAATAGATAAATACAATCAGCAGATTTCAACTTTATCGGGTGGCGAAAAAAAACGTGTAGCCCTGGCTTCTGTTTTAATCGAGGAGCCTGATTTATTATTGCTTGATGAGCCTACAAATCATCTCGATCTGGACATGATCGAATGGCTCGAAAAATATCTTAAAAATACAAGATCAACACTATTGATGGTAACCCACGATCGTTATTTTCTGGATCGTGTTTGCAATGAGATTATTGAGATAGATAATTCCTTTATCTATCAGTATAAAGGAAATTACACTTACTTTTTAAAGAAACGCGAAGAAAGATTAAATGCCGAAGAAGCTCAGGTTGAAAAAGCTAAAAATATTTTACGCAAAGAAGAAGACTGGATGCGACGAATGCCAAAAGCGCGTACTACTAAAGCAAAATACCGAATCGATAATTATTACCAGTTAAAAGATGTTGCTGCGGGAGGTCGTCAGGAAGAAGAAATGCGTATAAGTGTTCAGCCGTCGCGTATGGGTAAAAAGATTATCGAAATTAAAAATCTGAATAAGAAATTTAAAGATTACACCATACTTAAAGATTTTACTTACAATTTTACCCGTGGCGAAAAAGTAGGAATAGTTGGGGATAACGGTACAGGTAAATCAACTTTCCTGAATCTTATAACCGAAAACATTTCTGCTGATTCAGGCACTGTCGATATTGGTCAAACCATTGTTTTTGGTTATTACAAGCAGGAAGGAATTAAATATAAAGAAAATCAGCGGGTAATTGATGTAGTACAGGAAATTGCTGAGGTTGTAACTCTTGGCAATGGTAGGCAAATGGGAGTAAAGGAATTTCTTAATTTCTTCCTTTTTCCATACGATATGCACTATACTCCGATCTCAAAGATTAGTGGTGGCGAGAAACGTAGATTATACCTGGTAACTGTTTTAATGCGAAAACCCAATTTTTTAATTCTTGATGAGCCCACAAACGATCTGGATATAATGACACTGGCAGTCCTCGAAGAATATCTGTCAACATTCGATGGCTGTGTTGTGGTTGTTTCTCACGATCGATTTTTTATGGATCAGGTAGTTGATCATTTGTTTGTATTTCGCGGAAATGGTGATGTGAAAGATTTCCCGGGGGATTACTCGCAATATCGAGAATGGCTTACTAAAATTGAAAAAGAAGAAAAAAAAGAATCTGCATCGGGAATTAAAAAAGAACCTGCTCGTTCGGCAAACTCGAAAACCGATTCTTCCAAAACAAAACTTTCATTTAAAGAGAAACGTGAGTACGAGCAATTAGAAATGGATATTGCTAATTTGGAAAACGAAAAAGAAACTTTAGAAACAGAGATTAGTACTGGAAGCTTATCAAATGACGATCTAATCCAAAAGTCAAATCGTATTGGTGAAATTATTAAACTCCTTGATGAAAAATCAGATCGGTGGTTAGAGTTGAGTGAGTTTTCTTAAATTTTTTGCCCTACAAAAAGGTTTTTTTATTTAAAGATAATATTTCTTAAAACCCTAAACTTATAAAAGAATACAGCTATTTTAAAAAATATAAAGTGTTTTGATCTCTAGAAGTATTATGTTATATTCGTGATAGTAAAGTTGAAATGATTTTATAAACAAATTATTTGTAACGGATCAGTGCTAAAAATACAAAAATATATTCTGTCATTAACAAGTTTCGAACAGTATCTTGTGGCTTAAATATTTAGAATCAAAAAAA
>JAUWQL010000203.1 GCA_030611105.1 Bacteroidales bacterium | reverse complement strand
CATAGGGAAAGCAAATATAGCGCAATCTTTAAAGAAGAAATCTTTTGAAATAACCCGTTATTACTTCAAGTTTTCTTCCTCAAATCTCACACTCTATTTGCTTTCTGTAAATTAATTCTTATACCGAACTCAGGTTAATAGATTTATAATCGTTAATTTATTTGATGAGTCCTAAATTTTTAAAGAAGTTTAATTAAGAGATTGGCTTGCGAAGGTTACTGGTAACTGGGTGTTTGAAAATAATTCTAATCAATTTTTACATGGCCCCAGTTTTCGCCTTTGCGAATTCTGTTAAGTTGTGTGTGGGTAATTCCAAATTCTTTTGCGAGTTTGTAAAGTTTGTTTTTACCTCTTTTTAATTTTTTCTTTAGTCTAATTACGTCGGTTTCTGTAAGTTTTGAATAATTAATGGTTCCTCGTTTATAATTGGGATTTATTTTCTGATGAGCAAACATGGTTTTCTGTGTAACCCACTTAAGATTATCAATATGATTATTAATTTTATCAAAATCTAAATGAATTACATATTGTTGCAAGTTATTGTCTTTCGGAATAAAACTCTCGGCTACCAGTTTGTGGATATATTTTGTAGTACGTTTTTCGTTTTCGAGTTTAATATTTAGGATTTTGTATCCTTTTAGTGTTGAGCCTTTTATTATTAGTCCTTCTGTTTTATTTACTTTATAACTTTTAATTCGGCCATAATTTGAGATGTCATATTTCTCATTTTCAGCCATTCCGTTTATCTTTAATGGCATCCAGACTTCTCCAATCAATTCCTGATGAACCTTATTTATTTTATCATTATTCATTATCTTAAACTTAAATAGTTTTCATTACATGATTATAGACCTGATTTAATAATCAGGGTTTAATCATAACTGATTAGTTTTAGATATTATTTCTTAAAGGATGTTAAAGAAAACAGATTTATTAAGAAGCTTATGAATTTTGGCAAGCTTTTACTAATTCAGGTAATATTTCAGGATTCTGCTCTATTACATTACCAACGACAATGATGTCAGCTCCTGCATTAACAGCAATTTTAACATCATTCGGAGTTTTTATTCCACCTCCTACAATTAAAGGTATGCTGATGTTTTCTTTTACTCCTTTAATTATTTTAATGTTAATAGACGTTTTAGCACCACTCCCTGCTTCAAGATAAATGTATTTTAACCCGAGCATTTCACCGGCCATTGCTGTTGCCACAGCTATATCAATTTTTTCGGCAGGTATAGGTTTTGTGTTACTCATGTATTCAACCGAAGTTGACTTACCTCCTTCAATTAAGATATATCCTGTTGGCAAAACTTCTAAATTGCTTCTTTTGATGCGAGCAGAAGCAATTACGTGATTTCCTATAAGCAGGTCGGGATTTCTTCCGGAGATTAATGATAATAACAAAATACCATCAGCCTTATTAGTGATTTGAAGTAAACTGCCAGGGAAAAGTAAAGCAGGAATATTAGTATTTTTTTTAATTAGTTCGAATGATTTATCAATATCGTTATTTAACAAACTTCCACCTACAAAAATAAGATCAACCCCTGATTCATCAGCATTTTTACTTAAGTTAGTTAATGATTCTGTTGTATGTTGATCGGGATCAATAAGCAGAGTAAAGAGCTTTTTATTGATAGAAATGCTGTGACTTATTAATTGAGAAATCATTGCGTAAAATTATTTTGAGAAAATAAAGATAACAAAAAATGGGTTATAGACTAGTTTATTTGTAACACCAAACAATTGAATAATTCTTAAGCGTAAAATAATCTAACACGAATTTTTCATTCATATAACTATTGTTAACAGTTCCTGATATTATTCCTTTTACTTTAGGCTTGAATGGCTCAATACTGAGATTAGTAACAAAGTTTATATCGACTTTGTCACAAATTTTATATAATGCTTCTTTAGCACACCAATGGAGGTAAAGGTGATATAATTTCTGGTCTTTATCAATATTTTCCAGTTCTTCAGGACGTAAAAACTTATCCGCAATTCTCAGTATTTTACTAGTCATAAATTCAAGATCTAATCCTACTCTTCGTTTTTTACTTATTAAAATTGCTGTGAAATTTTTTGAATGAGATATGCTAATGTTATATAAATTATTATGTAAGTATGGTTTTCGTTCCGGTCCGTAAACAATTTTGGAATCTTTACCTAACATCCTTTTTAAAAGAATTCTCACACTAAGCCATTCAAGTTTTCGCCGGTGGTTTTTAAAGCTTTCAACCGTCATAATATCTCCTTGGTCAAGTTTAAGATTTGATCGAAGGGTATCGTAATCTTCCGTAATTTCCCAAAGACCAAATTTTACGTCATCTTTAATACGTTCTTTTAATATTAATCCCATCGCTATTCAGATTATTTCCATTCAAACGATTCAATTAAAACGATAATATCTTTTTTAACAAAATCTAACACAGGAGCTAAAGAATCTTTGTTTGGTTCTACATTAAAATATAAAGCACCGCGTAAATAATGATGTGTACTGTCTGTTAAAAAAAATTGTATTGACGAAGCCGCATTACCTTTAATTTCGTATAAAATACCATATACCTTTTTTTCAGGTTTAATAAACATTCTTTCATTAATGGCATCAGCTTTAATTGTATGCTTGTAAACAAGCTTTCGGGTGTCTTCCAGAATTTGGTTTAAGTTATTATTAATGGCTTTATAACTAATATGTATTTTACCATTCAAATCAGGATATTCAATATTAATCCAGTACTTTTCAGATACAGATGAACTATCTCGTTTAATAATGGCATATTCCGGATATTCAAATTTATATGGATAGAAGGAGTCTAATTTTTGATATCTTTTCTCTGGTAAATCGATTCTGAAATATCCACGAGGTTTTGGAGTGTATTTTCTTTTGCATCCACTTAAAATAATTAAGCCAATAATTGCAAACACACTTATGTATGTTAAAATACTCTCTTTATGCATTTTGCTTGATTATTTATTGATCGTAACCTTGATTTGTTTAATCCTTCTTTTATCGACTGATTCGATGGTAAATGTAAGATTTTTAAAGTCAATTTTTTTATTTTTTGCAGGTATTTCGCCGGTAAGCTCCAGAATAATTCCTGCAATTGTGTCGGCATCGCCTTTTACATCTTCGAATAAATCATCATCAATATCAACAATTTTTAAAAAGTCATTAAGTAAAGTTTTTCCTTCAAAAATATATATGTTTTCGTTAATCTGCGAGTAAAAACTTTCGTCTTTTTCAGATTCATCAGTTATTTCTCCCACAATCTCTTCTAAAACATCTTCAAGAGTTACTATTCCGCTTGTTCCACCATATTCATCAATAACAATTGCCATGTGAATTTTATTTGCTTGAAATTCTTGAAGTAAATCATTGATTTTTTTATTTTCCGGAACAAAAAAAGGAGGTCTGATTAATGATTGCCATTTAAAGTTATTATCCTTTTCGAAATGAGGTAAAAGATCTTTTATTAATAGGATTCCTTTAATATTATCGAAAGTTTCAGAAAATACAGGGATTCTAGAGTGGCCAGACTCAATAATAAATGTAAGTATATTTTTAAACTGGGTATCTATTTCCAAGGCCAAAATATCCACACGCGATTTCATTATTTCTTTAACATCGATATTCCCAAATTTTACAATTCCTTTTAAGATGTTTTCATCTTCGGTAATTTGATGAGTTGTAATATTTAAAGCTTGTGAAAGATCATCAATCGTAATATTTTGTTTTATGTTTGCCAATTTTTTCCCGATAATTGATGTGGTGTTTATCATAAACATGCTAAAAGGATGAAATAGTTTATCGAAAATGATTATTGGTATTGCCGTGTGTCTGACAAATTTCTTTGCTCTATGTTTAGCATAAAACTTTGGCAGAAATTCTCCAAAAAGCAAAAGAGTAAATGCAATTATTGTAATTTGGATAATAAATCCGATGGAAGGTAATTTTGTAAAATCAAAGGCCAGATTTAGCATAATTCCCATGACCACAATAAAACAGACATTTATAAATCCATTAGCAATGGTTAGTGTTGCCAGGATTTTTTTTGGATTTTTCAGATGTCTGATGATTAGCCGACTACGAAAGTCAGACTGTTTTTTAATTTCTTTTATCTGGTCTGATTTGAGACTAAAATAAGCAGTTTCGGCTCCTGAAATCAAAGCCGACATTATTAGTAGAAAAAAAGAAGCAATTATGCTAATTATTGTATATAAATCGATTGTTTGAATTACAATTTTTGCGTTAATAATTAAGGCTAACGGGAATGGTTCTGCAGTTTCCAATGTTGATGGTTTAGGTTTAGGTTTTAGCTAGAATGGCAAATCATCTCCTTCAGCCGGGATGTTTTCAATATCTGTAGCTGCAGCATTTTCAGGTGTCGATGAGGCTTCTTCTTCACTACTTTGTTTCGATCCTAACATTTGCATGTTATCAGCTACAATTTCTGTAGTGTATCTTTTATTACCATCTTTGTCGTCCCACGAACGTGTTCTGATTTTGCCTTCAATATATAAAGGATTCCCTTTTTTTACATATTTCTCGGCAACTTCTGCTAAACCTCTCCAAATAACGATGTTATGCCATTCAGTATTTGTAACTTTTTGGCCGTCTTTGTTTTTATAAGTTTCGCTTGTTGCCAGTGGGAAACTTGCTACAGCAACTCCACTGTCTAAATGTCTAACTTCAGGGTCTTTTCCTACATTCCCTATTAAAATAACTTTGTTTACACCCATAATGTTTTATTTTTTTTGGTTAATAAATGTAAAGGTATAAATTTTTAAAAAATAGACAAGGAACATAAAACTATTTATTAATAACTTTGGTGTAATTTTCTGTAAGTCATGATATGAATGGTGTTTACAGTTCTGAAATAGAGGCTTAATAGACAAAAAGGAGGCTGAA
>JAUWQL010000190.1 GCA_030611105.1 Bacteroidales bacterium | reverse complement strand
AGTGGTCAACTTATTTTAGGCATTGACAAGCTGTCAGGTTTCATGTTTGAGCCTACTCCAAAAAGCCAAAAAATAAAAAATGCCACGAACCCGCCTGCGGCAGGCAGGAACACCAAGACACAAAAAAACCACAAAACGGTTATTGTCAATAAATTAATTTTAGTGAAATTTAGTGTTTTTGTGAATTAGTGGCTAAAAACATTTTTCGGAGGGAACTCAAGTTTCAAGTTTCAGGTTTTGCTCTTTATAGTCTTTGTGCTTTCACTATTATTTATGCTATAAAATTAACTTATTGGATAAATTTATGAATGAAGTAAAACATTTATTTAGTTTATACTAATTCGTTTAATCTTGTTTGCTTTTCTATTTTAATCCAATTATACAAACCATAAATTGCATTTACTAAAAATGCTACCCACATTACCAAAACAGCAATATCATTTCCTCCATTAATCATAACAGTACACCACATTATTATAGACACAATATCAACCAAAATCCATAATACCCATTGTTCTACAAACACAAACACCATTAATATCATTGCAATAACAGACATTACTGTTGAAGATGAATCAATAAATGGTAAATTTCCACCTAAATGTTTTAAAACAAAACCGTACAGGATAGTTACAACAACTATTACTATAAACCAGAGTAATCTTTGTTTATTAGTCATATATACAACTTTAACATCGTCTTTTTTCTTTGAAACCCTCTTCTTCCTCCATAAATAAATACCAACAAATTGCATTGGGAAAAAGTATAACATATTAAGCATAACTTCACCATAATAATGTTGACTAAAAGCAACATAGGCATACGCTGTAACAGTAACAATACCAAAATAATAATTTGCGATCTTACCTTTTGCAACAAGTACTACACACCAAATTCCTGTAAGTGAAGCGACAATTCCAATGAAAGAATCTTTCCAATAAATGGAAAGTCCAATAATAATTATTGAAAACAGCAATAGCCATACTTTTTCATACAAATCCCAATCTGAGAAATACTTTTTGATCAAGTTCATTTATTTTTATTTTTTCCAGAAAGCCGGAGATAACAGGACTAATACTGTAAATAACTCTAATCTACCTATAAGCATTAAGAAAGACAGGAACCACTTGCCAAAAACGGGAATATGTGCATAATTTTCTATTGGTCCTACAAGACCTATTCCGGGTCCAATATTACCTAATGTAGCTGCAACTGCACCAAGCGAGGTTTCTAAATCATAACCCAAAGCCGATATTACAATTGTACTTACAATAGATATTAGCATATAAAATACTACGAAGGCTAATATATTTGAGATTATTTGAGGAGAAACACTTTTCCCATTTATTCGTACCGGAATTATGGCATTCGGATGAATAATTCGTTTTAATTCCTGATAGCTGTTTTTTAGAAGTAATGTTATACGTACAATTTTTATACTACCTCCGGTAGAACCTGCCGATCCGCCAAAAAACATTAAAGCAAATATCATTACAATAACAAATGGCATCCATTGCAAATAATCGGCTGTAACATAGCCCGTTGTGGTAATAATTGAAACCACCTGAAATAATGAATCGCGGAACGACTTCTCCGGATTATATCCTTCGAAATACCATAAAGCAAAAGTAATTGCTACTGTAAAAAGAACTATGAAACCCAGGTAATATCTGAATTCCTCATTCTTAAACACTTTACCGAATTTGAAGTGTAAGGCGAAATAAGATAAGGTGAAATTTGTTCCTGCCAGAAACATAAAAACAATAATTACATAATGGATAAATGGAGAATTGAAATGAGCAATACTGGCTTGTTTTGTTGAATATCCTCCTGTTGCCATTGTTGTAAAAGAATGATTAACAGCATCGAACCAATCCATTCCACCTAACTTAAGAAGAATTACTTCTGTCAAAGTAAATAATATATATATTCCCCAAAGTCTTTTTGCTGTTTCTTTAATTCTTGGGTGGAGTTTATCGGGTGTTGGTCCGGGAACTTCGGCAACAAACAATTGCATTCCTCCAATACCAAACATTGGTAAAATAGCAATAGATAATACAATAATTCCCATGCCACCAAGCCATTGTGTTAAACTTCTCCAGAACAAGAGTCCCCGTGGCATTGCTTCAATATCATTTAAAATTGATGCCCCTGTTGTTGTAAAACCCGAAATGGTTTCAAAAAAAGCATCGGTGTACGATGGTATCGCACCACTAATCACAAAAGGAAGTGCTCCAAATAATGAAAATACTACCCATACCAGACTAACAATGATATATCCTTCTCGTTTGCCAATATTCTTTTCAGCTTTATTTGTTAACAACCTCAAGGTAATCCCAACAGAAAAGCACAAAGCAGTTGTAACTAGTAAAGCAACCAAATCATACTGGCCATAATATAAACTAACAAGTGATGATATACCAAGAAAGAATCCTTCTATCAGAAGCAGGAGACCCATTACCTGAAGAATGATTTTTTTATTAATCATTATTGGTTAAATAAGTTATCCAGCTTTTTTACAGCAGAAGGTAAGGCAAATACAACAACCCGGTCATCAGCTTCAATTATTGTATCTCCTGTTGCTATAAATGATTTATTTCCTCTAATAATTCCACCAACTATTGCATCTTTTGGAAAATCAATATTTCTTAAACTTTCTTTTGTTATTTTAGAATCTTTTTTTGCAACGAATTCCAAAACATCCGCATCTGAACCTGTCAGGCATTTCATCGTTTCAACCTCGGCACTCATTGTAAATTTGAAGATTTTACTTGCAGTAACCAGTTTTTTGTTTATGATAGTGTCAATACCCATGCTCTCACCAAGATCAATATAATCAATATTTTCAATTTCAGCTATAGTCTTTTTGACTCCCATTTTCTTAGCCAGTAAGCAAGATAAAATATTAGTCTCGGAGTTACCTGTAACAGCAATAAAAGTATCCATATTTGATAAACCTTCCTGGTTTAATAAATTAATATCTCGTCCATCGCCATTAATAACCAGCGAGTTGCTAAGATAATCGGCTAGCTGAATACTTTTATTTTTATCAATTTCAATAAGTTTTATATTAAACCTGTTTTCAAGCGATTTTGCAACTCTTTTACCAATCCGGCTTCCTCCAAGAATCATTATATTCTTGATTTCAATTTTTTTCTTCCCCGAATATTTTAAAACATCCCGAATCCCGGACTTATTTGTAACAACATAAACTAAATCGTTTACTTGAAAATAGTCATTTCCACTGGGGATAATGGTTTTCCCATTTCGTGCTATAGCAACGGCTCTAAATTCAATTTGCTTATTGTTTTTTATTACATCAATAAGTGTTTGATTAATTACAGGGGCTTTTTCATCTAGTTTTAATACATAAAGAGATAGTTTTCCGCCCGAGAAATCAACCGATTCAAATATCTCACCTTGTCCAAGTAAATTAACAACTTCGCGTGCAGCAATTCGTTCAGGGTAAATCAGGTAATCAATTCCTAGTTTGATGAAATATGATATGTTTTCAGGTTCTATATATTCATAATTATCAACTCTTGCAATTGTTTTTTTTGCACCAAGCGTTTTTGCTATTATTGCTGCAGTAATATTTGTTTCTTCAGAGCGGGTAACAGAAATAAATAAATCAGCTTTTTTAATTTTTGCTTCTTTTAATATTTCGAAAGAAGTGGCAGACCCGGTTATGGTTAACAAATCAAGATTTGAATCTATGTTTTTTAAACTTTCTGCATCTGGATCGATCACCGTTATATCGTGAAATTCGCTGCTTAACATTTTGGCTAAGTGCGTTCCAACTTCACCGGCTCCGGCAACAATGATTTTCATTTTTTATTGGTTTGTTTTCTGTATTAGCTCAAAAAATATTGGGCTACAAAAATAATATAAATAGCAAATTAAAATATTCTATTTTGAAATTTCTATTAATAAGATGTTTTTTTTATTAACTACCAATAATTATAGTTAAAGATACTCTATAAATGCACCTTTATCAAGAATATTATAAAAACTTATATTGGTTTTATTACACTCTCTTTCCCAACTATTAATTTTGTAAAAGGAGTTTGATGAATCAAAAATGATTTTATCAAACTCAAAATATTGTTTTAAGTCGCTAATATTAATATTGATATTTTCAGATAAGATAATATAATCAATTTCTAATTTTTGTTTAGGGAGAAAATTAACAATTGAATCATTGTTTAGTTGAACAATTCTTTTGTTCTTAAATGAAAAATAATTAATTGGCTTACATGGTTGTATAAGAGTAGTGTTTTTTTCTCCTATTTCATATTCTTGCCATAATGGTGCAACATTATATATAATATTTTTATCATTTGTATCAATTTTTTTATTGTAAATGAAAAATGCCTTTTTTCCCTCAATAAAATTTATAGCACTTAATTTTGGAATATTATGAATTGTAAAAACTGCTCTTTTGGATTTTAAATAAGTAGATGAAATATTATAAAATATTAAACCTACTGATATCCACAGTGCATATTTAAAAAAATGAATCCTTTTAGTTATTATAAAAAACGATATTGAGAATATCAGAATCATGAGTATTATTACCTCATAACGATCAATAAGAATTTGATCAATTTTTGAATAAGGAAGTTGTTCAATGAAATTTACATTGCGATTAAGAAATAAAGTAGTAAAGTTTAAAATCTTTGAAAAGTAGAGCGTTAATATATTTGAAAAAGACAAAGCAAATAGTATTATGGCACCATAAACAATGATTGTGGCAACAGGGATAATTATAATATTTGATAAAATGAAATACAAGGGAAACTGATCAAAATAATATATTGTGATTGGGAAAGTGCCAAGCTGAGCCGCTATTGCAACAGATATTAATTGCCATATATAATCAGGAATAGTATTTTTAAAACTTAATAGAGAATAAATTTTTGGTTGAAAAAACACAATGCTGATAACTGCTGCATACGATAACTGAAAACCAACATTCATAATTGAATAAGGGTTTATTATCAAGAGCATTAAAGCAGATGCCGATATTGTGTTATAAATATTGGTTTGCCGGGTAAACATTATGCCAATACTAATAAAAGTGAACATAATAGTTGCACGTAAAACAGAATCGGATAAGCCTGTTAAGAAAGCGTAAAAGAATAAAACTATTATGATAATAACCGACTGGAGTATTTTACCATATTTGTTTTTTTGAAGGAAAGATAAAAGTTTGCAAAGAATAATGAATATAATTCCTACATGCAACCCCGAAACAGCCAAAATATGCATAGCACCACTGGCCGAAAAACTTTCTTTTAATTCAGGTGTAAGCTCGCATTTATAACCTAAAGTAAGTGCCGATAAAACCGCAAATTCATCTCCGGATATATCATTTTCCTGATATATGCTAAGTAATTTTTGCCGGGTTTTATTAGAAAAAATTCTGACTTTTGATCCTTTATTATGAGCAATAACATTATAACCATTTGCTTTTATATAGCACTGGTTATATATTTCCTTGTATTTCAAATATTTTTTATAATTAAAAGCATATGGATTTCCACTGTGTTTAATTTCATTTAAATAGGCTCTTGCTAAAACTTGATCTCCTAAATTTAGATTGAGCGTTGAGCTGTCTTTTTGAAAATAGCAAAGAACTTGAGAATTGTTTTTTTGCCAGTTTATAGAATCTTTAATATAATCAATTATTAAAACTGTTTTTACAGATTTCTCTTTTTCTTCGGGTTGTTCTGTTAGTGTGGCAATAAATGTGTATTCAGTATTATTAAAATAATACATGTTTTGTTGTTTAATACTGACTAATTGCATGCCGGAAAAAAATAATATCAGGGATACAAGTACTCCCCATATTTTATTTATGCTATAGTTTTGGGTTAATTTAATTATAACAAATAATAAGGCGAGAAGAAATGACGAAGACAGTATATAAATAATTGAAACATTTATTAAAGGGTAGTTTATCTGAAATAAAATACCAGCTAAAAATGGAATTGCAAGTCGAAAAAAAGGTGTTTGATGTAAAAATTTCTCAAACATTTATTACAAATAACAAGGGTTTAATTAAAGTTAATGATTTTTTATTGTTATTCAGGTATAAATATCTGATAAAAATTAATATGACTATCGGATTATATACCTAATCCACATTTTACAAACTGTTATTGTCCTTGAATATTAGGTGCTTAGCGCCTGC